>CAZOIG010000295.1:0-3970 GCA_964579235.1 uncultured Gammaproteobacteria bacterium | reverse complement strand
TCGGCTTGGATATAAATTGTGGAGATCAGATTCGATCAAATCAAACAATTGAGTACCGCGACATTGCGAACGAGTGCCACAGTTGAGTGAGTTGGTCACCCACCCCATGGGGAACACGTGCTCAATATTTACGCCAGAACGCGGGAGATCGTCGTATTGTTCGCCGCAGTAGAGCGTGACAAATTGATCTGGATAGAGTTCTCTCCAAAACACCTTTCTCGCTTCACTATAATCTTTAAAGGTGCGGCTGGTGAACTGGGCTTGTTCAGATTGCTGTGTTGAACTGGCAGGGCTGTTGTTTCTAGCCTTATCCGAAAACAAGCTATCGTTCAACCAAAGGACCACGGCGGCAACAATAACCAAACCCGCGGCACGCACGGCGGTCCTAAGAAACAAGGAGAGCTTGTTTTTTACACTCATGTGCGCTCAAACGATCTAAGGGGTAGAACGCTCAACAGGCTAATCAGTCTACTTTGTGCAGATTGTGACCCGCATACAAAGCGTCGATTTCTCGGTCAAAGCGTTGCATAACTTGCGGGCGCTTGACCTTTAGAGTCGGCGTCATCAAGCCGGACTCAACCGTCCACTCAACCGAACTGGCGTATAACTTCCGAATTCGCGCATACCCCGGGAATTGCCCCATCTGAGCCTTTACTCGCGCCAGCAATGCGGTAACAACATCAGGTCTGGTGATGTCTTCGTCAGTCCAACCCTTTTCGGCACACAACTCTTTCCACATCTCTTGCTCAACCACTACGATGGCCGCCAGATATGAACGCCCCTCACCTAGTACCACCACTTGCTCGAAAAGTGGGTCGCGCGCGATCGCAGCCTCGATATCACCTGGCGGTACTTTTTCGCCATTGGCTAAAACCAGAATGTCTTTGATGCGCCCAATAATTCGGACAAAACCGTCCTCATCAATCGACGCTCGGTCGCCGGTCTTCAACCACCGCCCAGTATCGTCTTCAACAATGACTGCATCGGTTTCCTTCTGGTTACGCCAATAGCCTTGCATTACGTTCTCGCCTTTGATCCAAAGCTCGTCGTTGTCCATCAACTTGAGTTCGACCTCATGCAAAGGTAAACCGATTGAGTCAGGGCGGTTGTATCGCACTGTATTTACGCTGGCAATCGGACTTGATTCAGTCAGACCGTAACCCTGCAATAATTCTAGGCCCAGCGATATAAAGGTTTTAGAAACGTCCGCACTCAGCGCCGCCCCACCAACCACAACGTAGCGCATACGGCCACCCAATTTGTCGCGTACTGTCTTGCCGACTAAACGATCTAGAATCGGGTGCAAGAGTAAACTTGGGCTCCAGGAAGCCAAACCCTGTGAGCGTTGAAAACGGCGCCACCCGACCCTAATTGCAGCTTTAAAGAGACCGCGCTTGATGGGGGACATCTGCGGTAAACCACCATGAATTTGATTGTGTATGCGCTCAAAGATGCGCGGCACTGAAATCATGATGGTAGGGCGAACCGCTAAAAGGTCTTGAGCGAGTTGAGGGATCGAACGGCTGAACGCTACCGACGCACCGCACATAATTGGACAGTAATAGCCAACGGTACGCTCCAAAGCATGCGACATCGGCAGGAATGACAACAGTTGGTCGTCAGTCGAAACCGCCACGCTGCGCATCCCGTTGTAGGCGTTTGAGAGGATATTATTGTGCGAGAGCATCACACCCTTTGGGCGCCCTGTGGTTCCCGAGGTGTACACAATTGACGCTAAGTCTTGTGGCGCAGTAACACCCCGTTCCAAGTGCTCACCGTGTTCCGGCAGCCATTCGCTCAGCAACACGACATCTTTAAACTCAGCGGCTTCGGCTTTAGCACCCGGCGCTATTTGCATGACAACCGCATGAGTGACAGCAGACACGTCTTCATCGCTCTCCTTTACCGCAAGCCAGGTCGCACGATTAGTAAAGAACACCAATTTGGTTCCTGAGTGCGAAATAACATACGCCATATTATCGGGTCGATCGGCTGTATAAAGAGGCACAACGACTAAGCCAAGGCGCAAAGCGGCTTGATCAAACAACACCCACTCAATGCTATTTTTATAACAAATAGCGACTCGGTCGCCTTTCTTGAGACCGCTGGCGCGAAATGCAACTTGCCAACGTTCTACCTGAGCAGCAACTTCTGCCCAAGTCATGCTGACCCACTCCTTTAGATCGGCATCAAATTGAGTATAAGCCACACCATCGGGCGTGCGACGCACTCGCTCCCTAAACAGTTCATCCAAAGTCTGCGCGGTGCCCAGATCAATCGTATCAAGACCCGTATTTTCCTGTTGCGCATCATCAGGATAGCGCGTTGCTACTCTTACAGTATTCTCAGTCATCTCCCTTTACCCTTGGAATGTGGTGTAGGCGCCGAATTTTGTCTTTTCTGAATCCGTTTTTGTTCATCGCTACTATCCGTTTGGACCTATTTTTAATGGCGAAAACGGTCATTCACGGTGTGCGACTTTCTACTACAAACGTATTGATACACGGCGCGTTGCGATAATTTTAGCCTAGTTATACTAGGCATTCACGCATTTTGCTGGGATATCCCCGTCGCGCCTTTCTCGGCTCACCCCTTTTATGCTAAATTACGCGCCCCGTTTGAGATTTGGGGCGCTTCCAGTGGTCGTAACAGACTCGAATCGCGCAGGGGATTAGCACCTCTCCCCCAACCTCGACCAAACTATTTCGACCAACTTTAGGTAAAACCATCAAGTGTCGTAATCGGTCATTATTGGTAAAGGCTCAGGCAGGGTTCGACACAACATTACGCAGGTACACATGAGACTGATTTTATTAGGCGGCCCAGGAGCGGGCAAAGGCACACAGGCGACCTTCTTAACCGAAGAATTTTCGATCCCGCAGATTTCTACGGGTGACATGTTGCGCGCCGCAGTTAAGGCCGGCACACCTATGGGCTTGGCGGCAAAGAAAGTAATGGACGCCGGCGGTCTTGTCTCTGATGAAATTATCATCGGTCTTATTAAAGATAGATTGCAAGAAGATGATTGCAGCAACGGTTACTTGCTAGACGGCTTTCCGCGCACGATTCCGCAAGCCGAAGCAATGCGTAGCAACGGCATAGACGTGGATTTTGTAGTTGAAATCAGCGTGGACGATGAAGAAATCGTTAAACGCATGAGCGGACGCCGAGCTCATCTTGCGTCCGGCCGCACCTATCATGTGATCTACAACCCTCCTAAACAAGAAGGCATTGACGATGTAACCGGCGAACCTTTAGTTCAACGCGACGATGATTCTGAAGAAACTGTTAAGAAGCGTCTTGAGGTCTACCACGAGCAAACCGAACCCTTGATCAATTATTATCAAGATTACGCCAAAAGTGGTGAGGCAGCGGCGCCACAATACGTGAAGATAAACGGCATTGGTGATGTTGACGAGATAAAACAAAATATCTTTTCGGCGATCACTTAGTTGTCAATCCCGTCGAAACCAGAACACAAAAAAGCCCGCGTCTAGCGGGCTTTTTTGTGTTTACATAATGCTCTTAACGATTGTTCTTAAACATAGTTCTTACGCAAGTACGTAATAATGTCATCCGACTCATACATCCATTGAGTTTGTTGGCCATCGACAATTCGCAAACAAGGAACTTGCCCTTTCCCGCCACCCGCTCGCAACGCCTGAGCGTTATCACGATCGTTGGTATTACGGGTTTCTAACTCGATGCCATTTTGCTTCATAAACATCAGCACCTTTTGGCAGAAATAGCAAAAGGTACTGAAGTAAAGCACTGGCGAAGCTGAATCTTGTTTATCAGTCATAATCGGTACCGATTCGGGTTTACTGGGCTTGCGCTGGTGGGTTTGCGTCGCTGACTTCAATTAGCTCAATCTCAAAAATCAACGCTTGGTTGGGCCCGATATTTGCCGGTGCCTGCTCGCCATAAGCCATGTCAGCAGGAATGTGAAGTCTGATCTTACCGCCCTCTT
>CAZOIG010000294.1:0-3557 GCA_964579235.1 uncultured Gammaproteobacteria bacterium | reverse complement strand
ATGCCGGGTGAGCTCCAAAATCATTGTTGAGTTTAGAGTATCGAATAACCGGTGTAATAGTGATTGGCGTATCAATCACATAGCTCAATTCTATTTCATAGCCATCACGCTTTAGATTCGCAACGTCTTGATCTACATATTGTGCAAAAACGGCGAGATCACCCGCGTAGTACCATGCATTAACGCCGCTTTCGGTTTTCTCGTTACCTGAAAAAGGCAATCTAATACCGGCTGCGCCAGGAACATCACCTAAGTCAAAGAGATCTAAATCACCGCCGTAAAATGTGCCAGTAAGCTCGCGGGTTTCAGCCAAATCACGTTCATAATGAAAGGCGAGAACATCCAGCCTTTTATCGCGATCCGTGGAGTTCCATCGATAACCAAACCCTAAACCAAGTTCAGGATTACTAGCAAGGTCGAAGTCTTCTATCTCGGCATCGTAGAGCATGACAATACCGCTTTTCAGCTTCGGGTCAGGATTTGCATTGGGTGGAACACGAAATTCTTCGGTACCGTTGTCGCCTGCAAGGGCGTTTGCGTCGCGCATAAAAACGGGGTTGCCCGTGGTATAACTGACTCGGCCATAAAAACCAGATTCAAGATCGAAGCCGGCCTCTATACCACTATCTTTAAATCGATTAAATGCGGTTGAGACTACGCCATAGCTCTCGGTCCGACGTTCACGTTGCTGCTCAAACTTTTTGAACTTTCCTACCTGAGCATAGAAAGTGCTATTTGAAGGAATATCGGTTGCTCCTGAAGCACTGCCGTAACGCAAAAGAAATGCGTCTAGATCAATCTTATTGTCAGACGAGGTTGGATTTCTGTCGTAAAGATCAATCGCATCAACCTTAAACTGTAATAACCATTGATCTGAAAGCTGCCACCTGCCTGCCATGCTTAAAAGCGACACCTCAGCGTGGCTACCTTCTTCAACCGTTTCGATAAAGGCATTGGATTGACCCTCTGGAAGCGCAATAGGCGGGAAAGGGAACCGCGTTGGAAAACGCGCGAGCTCGCTGTTCCGATAGTTCGCTTTAGCTTCGAACTGAAGATCTAAGTTTTGCCCATAGCTGCTCGCCGACGCGCTAGCGAACGCCAATAAAAGGCTACTTTTAGCGAAAGCTTTTGCGATAGATCGGTTCATAGTTAGACGTTTAATCATTTGGATTGAATTTCGGTTTAGTATTCTGGCTCGATATCTGTGCGACACTACCTAAGTACGCGTTAGTTTGTCAAAGCTTGTGAGCTATTTTTCTGTATCTCAATAACGGGCCGAGCGAGTCTACCTAAAGAGTTGTAGTAGACCAGCTACTACACTTGAAACAAAAGAGGATTTAGCTTTTAGTTGAGATACGATCAGCGTAACGTTATCACTGCGAGGGTCGTTGTTGCTGACCTGCTCAAGCCAGTCTGAAACAACCGTTTGCGTTAGCTGTTCAGAAGCGATGTTCGCCACAACGTCTTCCACATTCGATTGTCCCCACAAGCCGTCACTGCACAGAAGCACGATGTCATCAGCTCTTGCCAAACTGCACCCGGTGTCAGGATTGATGCTATCCATAGCGCCCAAGCACATATAGAGCCCGTTTGAATTCTCGTCTAAACCCATGGAAGGCGAATCATCAGCTAAGTCATTCTTTAGCTCGGCGATAGAGTGATCCGTTGTTCGATAGCTGACAAGGCCATCGCGGACCAAGTAAAGTCGACTGTCGCCCACATTTACCCAAAAGATCTGATCAGCCAGTAATAAGACAAGAACTAAGGTCGTATAGGCTGTGCCGCTATCGCCAACCGCCAGCACGCGTTGGTTGCAGTCGATAACGAGCTGTTTGAGGTCAGCTTCTGGATTCTTGCTATGCCAAATGACATCAACATTGGCTTCAATATAATCGATCGCAGTTTGTGCCGCTTTAGCACCGTCTAAGTGACCACCAGCACCGTCTGCCACAGCCAAAACATGGCCGTTGACTCGATTATTGTGCGCCACAAAGTAACGGTCTTGTTGCTCATCTCGGCCACCGATTTCAGAGCCAAACAAAGTGTGCCACGTCATTAGAAAGCTATTCTGCTTTCGTTAGGCGGTTATAAAACCTAAACTCTTTTCCGCGCACAATGAAACCACTATCATCCTTGAGGCGTGCGGGACCATCAATATATTGACTACGAAAAATCACTTTTCCGCGCTTGCTTGGCATCAACTCATAACCACTGCCATGCCGTTCAATTACCGCCGCGACTGCGGGGGCAAACAGGCCACCAATTTTGATATCGGCAGTTTTGGATTTACCAATAATTGTTCTCGGATTTGTAATCAAAAACGTTTGTTGAGAATTTGAATCGTCCATAAACGTTAAAAAGCTTTGCTTGGTTTGCTTACGAAGCTCATCAAGTTCCTTCTCATTGCTGACATTAAAGAACTGAGTCTTGTCGCCCTCTTGCACTTCCGAGCCAGCGTGTACTGGGTCTTTAGATTCACCAATGCCGGGCTTCGACATAACCTTCAACACGTAGTTATGAACCTGAATTTCATCCCAGTACTTAAGCTTAACTTTGTCCACTTTCTGATTATTTACAAACACGCCGTTACGGCTGCCGTTATCCACAATATAGTAGTCGCCGCCATCGTGCTCGATTAGCGCATGGGTCCTGGATACGCCAGCCTCAGGCAACACGATCTCGTTATCTTCGGTTCTACCAATAGCGATTTGCTTCTGAGGTAACTCAAGTTGGCTAATCAGCTCATCACCCAAATAGACTCTTATGTAATACATTGTGTATTCCGTGGTTTCTAAAAATTTTTCGAATTGCTAAATAACGACATTAAAGGCAATGCCTTGGTTTTTCGCTATCAGAAAGCCATAAGCAAACATAATAACTGACGTGCTGCTGAATTAATCGCCTCACAGCATGTTATTTATAGTAAACAAATATTGACCACAAGGACAATTTCAACGCAAGGCAACGCACCTTGAAACCCTCTGACTATCAGCCGCTAGTCGGCTGTCAAAAACTCAATCACTCGTTGAATCGTTTTCTTGTCTCTCAATATTCTAAAGTGGCCAGTACCTGTTATCGACTCCAAGGTGCTCGCCGGCCAATTTCTGTGTACGTTTAGCGATTGTTCGATGGGGATTACTTTGTCTCTCTCGTCATGCAAAATCAGCGCTCGGTCTACATTTATTTGCTTGACGTAGTCGCTCACGTTAGCGCTTTCAACATCAATGCCGTAGGTATCTTCTACCTTTTTGAGTAGTCGCGTAACCACTCTTTCGCTCAACGCAAATTGACTTGCGACATCATTCACTCGGTCGCGGAAGCGGTCAGGGGTTGTCAGCATCACATAGCGATCGATCTCTAACTGAGGATTCTTGGCTAAAGCAAACGTGGTTGCCACACCGCCAAATGAATGGCTAATCAGCAATCTTGCATCGTACTCTGCGATCAGCTCGCCGACTAAGTCGGTGAACTCAAACAAGCTGGTGTTGCCACGACTGCTAAAACCGTGCGACGGGCCATCAAAGGCAAATACCGAAAACCCCTCATCTACGAGCTGA
>CAZOIG010000293.1:0-2260 GCA_964579235.1 uncultured Gammaproteobacteria bacterium | reverse complement strand
GAATGCTGCTTCTTTACGCCCTTCAGCCTCTAGGATTGCGGCCGTTTTTTCACCTTCGGCGCGCAGAATTTCGGATTGTTTAATACCTTCTGACTCCAAAATAGTCGCGCGTTTTTCCCGCTCTGCTTTCATTTGGCGTGCCATAGCGTCGACCAAATCTTGCGGGGGCGCGATATCTTTAATTTCGATACGAGTCACTTTCACACCCCACGGTGTGGTGGCGTCGTCGACGACTTGCAGTAGGGCTGTGTTAATGGTGTCACGTTTTGAAAGCGAAGCGTCTAAGTCCATGCTGCCAAGCACGGTACGAATATTAGTCATGGTTAGGTTTAGAATCGCATGCTCCAAATTACTCACTTCGTATGAGGCTTTGGCCGCATCAATGACCTGAAAGAACACCACGCCATCGACTCTAACCACCGCGTTGTCGCGCGTAATTACTTCCTGAGACATCACGTCTAAGACTTGTTCCATCATATTCTTACGCTGACCGATACGGTCAATAAACGGGATGATGATAGCCAAACCGGGTTTAAGCGACTTTGTATAGCGGCCAAAGCGCTCAATAGTGAATTGAAAGCCCTGCGGCACAACAATTACGGCCGATCGTAAGATAATGATTACAAGAACGAGTAATCCAATAGCACCAAATTGTTCCATAAAAAGTCCCTAGTCAGTTATGTTTGTTAGTTGTGTTAGTCAGTAAAGTCAGCCGATAGCTTGAATTGCAAAAGTCCGCCCTTGCATTATTCGAGGATGACGATTGCCCTCCAATATAAATATAGATATAAGGTCGAAATCCAAAAAATCATCCACTATTACAAGGTCAGTCCAAACCTTTGGATGACTCTAGCCAGACAGTATCGGTCAAAATGCCGAGGATCGCTCTTTTATTACAGCGGTTTAGAGTACTATTCAAGCTTACCGCCTGTACGGTCGTCAAGTCGGAAGTTCAGGTCTACTCGAAAATTCGATCAGATCGAACTTACTTGCAGATTAAGTCCTACATATTACAGCTCTGAATCAACATGGATTGGCAAGCTCAGTTAAGTCAACGCAAACACCTATACGGTGGCCCCGTTTGTAGGGGGGTAATCCGTAAAGAGAGTGCAGACTTTCAAGTAGACGAAGAGTTGGATTTCGGCGCATTTGGCGAAGGAGAGCACGACTGGTTGCGTATTCGCAAAACCAATCTTAATACGCAAGCCGCAGCAGACCAATTGGCGCAAATCGCCGGCGTAAAGCGTTCTGCGGTGAGCTTCGCCGGTCTCAAAGATAACCGCGCGGTCACCACTCAAGTGTTTACGGTGTGGCGTCCGGGGGCAAAGCCAATTGCTTACGCCGACAGTTTATCCAAGGATTTAGAGTTACTAGAACTCAATAAACACAACAAAAAATTACGTCGCGGGGCGCATCGCGCGAACCGCTTTTGTATCAAAGTAAGTGATATTGATTCGAGCTATCTGGATGCTCTGCAGACCCGTTTGCGCGCCATTAGCGAAGGCGGCGTGCCCAGCTATTTTGGTGCACAACGTTTTGGCAACCAGGTACAGAACATGCCCAAGGTCTTGGACATGTTTGAATACGGTGCAAAAGGTATAGCTAAGCCGCTCAAGAGTATTTTATTGTCGGCTGCGCGCAGTTGGTTGTTTAATCAGATTGTTTCGCGCCGCATCGAAGACGGCCGGTTTAATACGCTCGCCGCCAACGAGTGGCTCAATTTGGATGGTTCTTCTAGTGTTTTTCTGGCGACAGACAATGAGCAGCAACGCTTTTCAGCCTTTGATGTTCATCCAACCGCCGCCATGTGGGGTCGAGGTGTCGCTGCGTGGCGTGATAAAGCTCCTGAGCAAATTGATTGGGAGCATGGCGTGATGGAGCCTTATGCGGATATACAGAAGGGTTTAGAGCGCTTTGGCTTAGAGTACCAACGTCGCGCAATCCGCAGCAAGGTCGATGGTTTAGATTGGGAGTTCAGTACTCAAGACGAAAAATCGATGGTCTGTGTTCTAAACTTCAGGCTCAATCGGGGCCAATTCGCGACTTCAGTTCTGCGTGAGCTGTTTGAAGGAATCGAATAGCCCACCTTGGGGCAGTCAGTGTTTAGAGAAGTCGAGAATCAACCGAATAGAAGCTTGCGATCATGCGATTAGTATCCAAAAAGTACGCCTATGTTGATTCCGAAGCGTTGTTCGCATTGGTCGCCGATCAAGCGTGGTCGATCTTTCTCGATTCTGGAGTGACCGCAGCCAATCAAGAA
>CAZOIG010000292.1:0-7341 GCA_964579235.1 uncultured Gammaproteobacteria bacterium | reverse complement strand
AGGTTTGGAACTGCTAAACAGAAAGTACAACTCACACGGCTTTCAGGTATTAGGATTCCCCTGCAATCAATTTGCAAATCAAGACCCAGCCGATGATGAGACGATCAAAGGTTTTTGCCGAAAAAACTATGGCGTAACATTCCCTGTTTTCGCTCGCATAGAGGTAAACGGCGACCGTGCCCACCCGCTTTACAGCTACCTAAAAGACGAAGCGCGCGGCGTTTTTTGGTCTAAGCGTATCAAGTGGAACTTCACAAAATTTCTTGTCGATCATGAAGGCAAGGTGGTTAAGCGCTACGCACCAACCACTAAACCGAGCAAACTGATTGCCGACATCGAGGCGCAGCTTCGCAAGGTTCCATTTTAGTAGATACCTACGGTGGTTTTGGATCACTAAGGCGCTCTAAACTAACGCGGACGTTTATTTGATTACTTCGCTCTTTCTTATCTTTGTTGGCGCCGCGCTTACTGCGACGCTAGCACTGTTTGCGCGGCAGTCACTGATAATCGGTTACATCGCTATTGGTATTGTTTTGGGGCCGTGGGTTTTAGGCTGGGTTCCTGATACCGATCTGATCAAAGACATTTCCAATATCGGCATCATTTTTCTATTGTTTTTGTTGGGTTTGAATCTCAGCCCGCAAAAGCTTTTAGTGCTGTTGCGCCAGACCACCATTGTTACGCTTATTACGTCGTTTGTATTTGCGGCCGCGGGTTACGGCATTGCCTTATTCGCCGGCTTCGATGGAACAAATGCCGTGGTGATTGGCGTGTCGTGCATGTTTTCGTCAACCATCATCGGCCTCAAACTCCTGCCAACCACTGTTCTGCATCACAAGCATACGGGCGAGGTGATGATTAGTGTGCTATTGCTGCAAGACATCATTGCGATCATTGTGCTCTTGGCGTTTAAGGCAGCCTCTGGGGCTCAGCCGATTGGTATTGAGCTGGCTAAGTTAGCGGTGTTTTTACCCGCGCTGATTGGGGTTGCTTGGCTGCTAAAGCATTTCGTTTTATTGAAGCTGTTCCAACTTTTTGACCGCATCCAAGAGTACGTATTCTTATTGGCGTTGGCATGGTGTTTGGGTATTGCCGAGCTTGCGTATTTTATCGGTTTCTCGCATGAAACAGGCGCTTTTATCGCGGGTATCACCGTGGCCACCAGCCCAATCGCGCTGTTTATTGCGGAAAGCTTGAAGCCCCTGCGGGACTTCTTTTTGGTTTTATTTTTCTTTGCTCTGGGCGCGAGTCTAAACCTTACTTCACTTGATTCGATATGGCTTCCGGCCGTGATTTTAGGTTTGGTCATGTTGGTGCTCAAGCCGGTTGTTTTTCGCTATGCCTTGGCAAACGTTTCAGAAACCAAACGATTAAGCTGGGAGACAGGATTCCGTTTGGGTCAGATGAGTGAATTCTCATTGTTGATCGTGTTCGTGGCTTTACAAAGCGCCTTAATTGATTCCATCGTTGTCGACTTTGTGCAGCTAGCTACTTTAGTAACCTTTATCGGGTCGAGCTACTCAATCGTATTGCGTTACCCAACACCTGTTGCGGTGTCTGAGCGCTTGCGGCGAGATTAGTTATGCAGCACATTATTTTTGGCTGCGGAGACATTGGTCGTCGAATCGTTACGTGCTTACTTGAGCAAGGTACTCCCGCCGATCAGATTATCGCTTTCGTCAATTCGACAGCCAGTTTTGAGTCGGCCCTCAATCTCGGCTTGGAGCCGCGCAGGCTCGATCTTGATCAAGCCTTAGATTCGACTGCCTTGGGTGAGTTTTCTGATTTTTCTTCAGCTTATGCGTATTACACGATTGCTCCGCAAAAACGCGGAGAATCAGATCAGCGATCACAGAGCTTAATTGAACACTTGCGCGCCAGCGGACTATGCCCCAGTAAGTTGGTGCTGATCAGCACGACTGGCGTTTACGGTGATGCCGGTGGCGAATGGATTGATGAGTCTGCGCCGCTCCAGCCGAGTACCGAACGAGCAAAACGTAGAGCGCATTCCGAGATGCTTTGGAGTGACTATTTCTCTGAGTCCTTCTCGGGTTCAGCCAGCAAATCGGTGCTAACGATATTGAGAGTCCCGGGTATTTATGCTCGATCTAGATTACCCGTCGCGAGGATCAAGCAAGCGACACCTGTGGTACGAAGTCAGGAAGTGGGCTTCACTAACAGGATTCATGCGGACGATTTAGCCGCGATATGCGTGCTGGCTAACCAGCAAGCTCAGTCTCATATGGTTTTGAATGCCACTGACGGTCAGCCCGGCACGATTACTCAGTACCTACAGGCGGTCGCGGCGTATTTAGGTGAACCTGCGTTGCCCGAGATATCGCTGAGTGAGGCTCAAACTCAGTTGAGCGAGGGCATGCTGTCTTATCTGTCTGAGTCGAGAAAAATCAGCAATAAGCGTTTGCTTGACGTATTAGACTATCAGTTCAAGTACCCTGATTTTGAGCAAGGGATGAAGGTTTGAGGATGTTAAACAAGGGCGTACCCAATTAGGTACGCCCTTGCTGGTTTAAACCACTACTCGCAATGATAGTGGTCTTTATGCCGAGTACAGTAGGCGCGGTCGATCCGATACCGTGAATAGCCCGGATTAGGGCAAACGGTATTGGGCTGACGATAGCCATTTCGGTAGGGCGAGGAATAGTAATTTCGCTCTCGGTAGTCGTAATGACCACCTCCGCGCCGATAATTATCATAGCGATAATCGTGGTTGCGATTCGAGCGAAGGTCACATCGACCTCTGTGTTTATGACGCTTTTTATAGCGCTTACCTCGGTAGTGACTACGACCATAATGATCATCGTAGTAACCGATACTAACGCCAGGCACATCAATAACAACACTGCCTCTTGCATGAGCGGGGTTGGCTAACAACGCAACGACTGATGCCAGCAACATTACCCCAAGGGTGGATTTAACAACGTTCATACTTCTGAACTCCTGAAGCCGTAGTTTTGACTTCAAGGCTAGGGTATCTTTAGCTAGCTTAACCCCTACTGAATAAAAAAAGACCTTATGCCGAGCAATACACAATACAACTCAATCGTTATTTTGACTGGTGCAGGCATTTCAGCCGAATCTGGAATTAAAACATTCAGGGCGAGTGATGGCTTATGGGAAGAGCATCGAATTGAAGATGTGGCAACGCCCGAAGGCTTCAAGCGCGATCCGCTGCTGGTGAATCGTTTTTATAACGAACGTCGAGCGCCTATCCTCGACGGTTCAATTGAGCCCAATGCAGCTCATCGCGCGCTGGCAAAATTAGAAATGGAATTTGATGGCAAGTTGCTGCTCATTACTCAGAATATTGACAACCTGCACGAGTTAGGTGGTTCACGAAATGTGCTGCATATGCACGGCGAGATTCTTAAAATGCGTTGCACAGAATCTGGGCAAGTTTTTGCGTGTGAGTTCGAAATAAGCGCTAATTCGGCTTGCGAGTGTTGCGGCCTAGAAGGGACGCTTAGACCTCACATTGTTTGGTTTGGTGAGATGCCATTTGGTATGGACGATATCTACAGCGCGTTGGCCAGTTGTGATCTGTTCGTTGCAATCGGCACGTCAGGTCACGTGTATCCAGCCGCGGGTTTTGTGCAAGCCGCACGCCAGGCTGGCGCAGATACCTTAGAAATCAACTTAGAAGAATCACAAGTGAGTGAGCAATTTGCTGAGCAGCGTGTGGGCAAAGCAAGCGAGGTCGTACCGGCTTGGGTGAGTGAACTAGTCGGCGACTAAAATTGGCATACATTTTGCTTGAGTTTAGGCATAAGTAACCTAATCTGCTATTTCGGCTCTACCTACTATGCCTTCACCTACCGTGCCTTTACCCCCTGTGCGTTCATCCCAAATAGTTGAATCTAGCGCAAGCAGTTCACAAGAGCTGCTCGCTGGACATGAAGAAGCGCTCGAAGCGCTAAATGTACTCGTGTTCAAAGATGCATTCTTAGAGTGCATGCAGCCCGTGTTTAAAGATTCCATCAGCGCATCGTACGAAGTTGTCGATACGCCCAAGGCCTACAGCGTTTTACAAGCAAGGGTCCAATCTATGCAGCCAGACTGCGTGTTGTTAATGCTTACAAACCTCAATGAGGAATGGCAGGATTGGTTGCAAAAACTGGCTGCAGAGCAAGCTGCAGCGGTAGTTGTATGGCTAGAAAGCTTTGATCATCGCGATGTCAGCGCGCTATCCGAAATTGGTGTGAGCGGCTATTTAGTGGGTTATTCAGCGGCAAAAACATTGTTGCCAACCCTGAGTTTTGCCAGTGCACAACATCGAAAGATGCGCGAGCTACAAAAGGCCTTAGAGACAAGCCAAGCTCGGTTGCAAGGCCGCCAGTGGGTGGAAAAAGCCAAAGGCTTGATTATGCAGCAGCATGGTATCAGCGAGCATCAGGCTTATAGTCAACTTCGTACTTCAGCTATGCAGCAGGGCATTTCTTTAGGGGAGCTGTCAAAGCGGGTTGTGGGGGTGTTCGAGCAATACGCTTAGGACGAACCAATTTGGTGCAAACTGAATCGGGAGGTAATGCATCGCACATTTTCAGTGCAAGTTACTGACTTGAGTCAGGCGCTGTATTCAACAATGACGGGAGTATGGTCAGACGGGCGTTCGTGTTTACGTGGAGTTTCGTCAATCCAACACGCGCTACTGCGTTGCAAAAGTTTGCCCGAGCTCAAGATCAAGTCGATTCGTAAACCAGCATTGGCACGATAGCCAGCACCGCGATAATCCCACCATGAATAGTGCTCACCCTGAGTATTATGCTTTCTATAAGTGTCGTACAGACCTTCGCCCATGAGTGTTTGCAGCATCAAGCGTTCTGTATCACTACAATGGATCTTGCCCCGCCAAGCGATGGGGTCGTGCACATCCAGATCTGTGGGTGTGATGTTGAAATCTCCCACCAGAACCGTATTGGGGTACTCTTTTAAGGTCCGGCGCATTGTATTTCTCAATGCAGCAAACCACGCCTGCTTATAAATAAACTTGTCTGAATCCAGCGCTTGACCATTGGGCACATACACATTGGCAACGCGAATCGTATCGTTGTTCGCGTCCTTGAAGTCTGCCGCCAGATAACGACGCTGTTCGTCTGGGTAGCCATCTAACTCTTTACTGATGTTTTGAGGAGCCTGCTTGCTAATTATTGCTACGCCGTTATAGGTTTTTTGCCCAAGCGCAACGCTGTGGTAGCCCGCGGCCTCAAGCGCAGCGGATGGAAAATCCGCGTCGGGCATTTTGATTTCCTGAAGGCAGAGGGCATCAACTTGATGCTCTTGCAGCCACGCGATGACTTGGTCTTCGCGTACTCGCATAGAGTTAACGTTCCAGGTGGCAACTTTAAATGGCTGAGTTTTCGAATTCATTAGACGTAAACGCGTAGGGGGCTACTGTCGCGCAAAGCAGCTCGGGCTCTATAGTATGCCAGTTTGCGCAAGCAGGGGTTCGATTTGTGGTGGACGACCTCTAAAGTTAACGAACATATCGTTGGCATCGTCTACCCCGCCGCGTTCCAATATCGTTCGCTTGAAGCGATCTCCAGTTTGAGCATTGAATAAGCCCTCTTCCAAAAATGCGTCGAAGGCATCAGCGCTGAGAACTTCCGCCCATTTGTAACTGTAGTATCCCGCGGCGTAACCGCCCGCGAAAATATGGCCAAAACTATTTTGAAACTTATTGCTCTTAGGTGGCGAGCTAACCGCCACCTGATCGCGAACTTGGTCGAGCGTCGCTTGTACATTTGGTTTAGAAGTCTGCGCGTGGATACGTAGATCAAACAAGCCGAATTCAACTTGTCGAAGCGTCTGCATACCGCTGTGAAAATTTTTCGCCGCACGCATTTTTTCTAGCAGGGCTTGGGGTAAAGGTTGTTTGGTTTCAAAGTGCGAGGCAATCACCGCTAGACTCTCCGCCTGCCAGCACCAGTTTTCTAAAAACTGGCTCGGCAGTTCTACGGCGTCCCACGCCACGCCATTGATGCCCGCTACACTCATTTCGTCGACTTTGCTGAGTAAATGATGCAGCGTATGGCCGAATTCGTGGAATAGAGTTTCTACTTCGTTATGGGTTAAAAGTGCTGCTTGATCACCAATCGGTGGGGCAAAATTACAGCTTAGGAACGCCACAGGCCGTTGATTGACGTGTTTTGTTTGGCGTCGGTGAATACACGTATCCATCCATGCGCCGCCGCGCTTGCCTTGTCTCACGTAAAGGTCGGCATAAAGCCCACCAATCACAGCTTGATTTGCGTCGAGGACATCAAAATACTGAACGTCTGCGTGCCAAGTGTCCACGTTAGTGTTTGCTGCAACGCTGATTCCGAATAGTTTTGAGCTGACTTCAAACAGCCCTTCAAACACTTGGTTTGCAGGGAAGTAAGGCTTCACTTCTTCATCGGTGAATGCATAGCGTTGTTCGCGCAATCGCTCCGCGAAATAGCTTATATCCCAAGGTTCTAGATCCGAGTCGTGGCCTTGATCTTTGGCAAATTCTTGCAATCGTTGTAGTTCTTGTTCGGCTACGGGCTTCGCATATTTCACTAAGTCTAATAAAAACGTTTCGACCGTTTCGACTGAGTCTGCCATTTTCGTGAACAGTGATTGTTCGGCGTAGTTGTCAAAGCCTAAAAGCGAGGCTCGTTCTTGTTTGAGAGCGAGTAGCTCGTCGATGATGTCGCTGTTGTCGTACTCAGGGCTCTCGCTATTAGCACTGGCTCGGCTGCCGTAGGCTAGGTAGATTTCTTTACGCAGCTCCCTGTTCTCAGCGTGTTGCATGATTGCTAGATAGGATGGAATTTGCAGCGTAAGCAAGTAACCCTCTTGATTTTCTTGTTCTGCAAACTGCTGCGCCATCGCCAAGGCGCTATCAGGTAACCCCTTAAGTTGTGCTTTGTCGTTTATGAGCTTGGAATAGGCTTGTGTAGCGTCCAGTACATTGCGCTCAAACTGGGTCGAGAGCTCTGACAAGCGTTTGCTAATTTCTGCATAGCGCTGTTTCTCGCTTGTGTTCAGCTCAGCGCCGCTCAATCGAAAATCGCGAATATTGTTTTGCACGATCTTGCGTTGCGCCTCGTTGAGTGCGCTAAAACTTTCAGAAGACTCAAGCATTTTATAGCGTGCAAACAAGTCTGCGTTTTGCCCCACCTCGATGTGGTACTCAGTAAGAAGCTGAACGCCTTTTTCGTAGGCGTCGCGAAGCTCAGGTGAGTCTTGCACGGAGTTTAAATGGCTGATGGGCGACCACACGCGGTCTAAGCGCTCATCAATCGTTTCAAGCGGGTCTGCGAAATTGTCCCAGCTGGGGCCATCGATTCGACTCAGTTC
>CAZOIG010000291.1:0-2018 GCA_964579235.1 uncultured Gammaproteobacteria bacterium | reverse complement strand
GGCGTTTACTGGTGATAGATGTAACTGACACCAACGACGATAGCGAAGAGGTAAAGCGCTATTTTAATGTGTTTGGCCCACCAGCTACGTTGTTAATTTCCGCACAAGGATTGGAAGTTGACGATTCTCGCCAGTATGGCTTTATGGATAAAGACGAGTTCATAGCGCATATAGCGAAGGCAAGCACTTAGGCGTTCTAAGCGAAAGCAAGTTTGCGCCTTTTACCCAATAAGTTTTGATTACGTAAACGATATGAGATCAAGCACAATAGTTTTAATTCTAATTATCGGTATAGCTGCTTTCGGCCTAGGGGTAGCCATGAATAAGGCGGAGGTCAGCGAAGACATCAGTTACCCTGCATTGCTGGAAGCGCGGCTGCTCCAGACCACTTCTGTAACAGGTGAAGATACGGTCTCGGTTACCATAAAGGATCAACTTGCAGAACTGACTCTAGTCAACTTTTGGGCCACTTGGTGTGCCCCATGTCGACATGAGATGCCTATGTTCGAATCAACTTACACAGCCGCTCAAGATAAAGGGCAAGACTTTTCCATAATCGGCGTCACCATCGATAGCATCGAAAACGCCATCCCGTTTCTTGACTCTATTGGAGTCACTTACCCGATCGTTTATGCAGATACCACTGGCATGGAGTTGATGGCGGCGGCAGGCAACCCTCAGGGCCTTTTACCTTATTCTTTACTCCTCGACGCTGATGGCAAAGTTCTTGAACAAAAACTTGGCCAAGTGCACGAAGAAGATATTGCTGCATGGATTGCTCAATATATCGAACCTGAAAAGGCGGGATAGGTTTTTTGATGACTGAGTCGAAAGAGAATACGAAGCCCGCTTGGTTTCAATTTCATGTAACGGTCGACTCTAAGCTAGTTGAACCATTAACCACTCTATTCGAAAGTCTATCGGCGGCCGCTGTTACGACTGAAAACGCCGGGCGCGATGAATTCTACGAGGTAGCGTTTCCAGGTACACCCAGTTGGGATTCAGTTAGAGTGACGGGCTTATTCGACGGTCAATCCGACATCGATAAAATCAAGAACCTTACCCTCGGAGCTTTGCAGGAAAACGGTGTCATTAAAGTACCGTATACCTTAGAGCGGCTAGAAGATCAAAATTGGGAACGGGTTTGGCTTGACTCATTCAAACCGATACAAGTTGGTGATCGCTTGTGGGTTGTACCGTCTTGGTGTGAACCAGTCGACGAGTCGGCTCGCAACATTACGCTGGATCCTGGCTTAGCCTTTGGCACGGGGACCCACGCAACAACGTTTATGTGTTTGGATTGGATTTCTCGTCAAAATCTAACTGGCCATAAGGTACTCGATTACGGGAGTGGTTCCGGCATATTAGCTATCGCCGCTTTAATGTCGAATGCAAGTTTTGCGGATGCAGTGGACATCGACCCAATGGCTGTAGACGCCTGCCGAGAAAATGCGAAACGTAACGAGTTCAATAGCATATCGTTGAATGAAAAAATGGCCGCTTTTTTACCACAAGATCTACCAAAATCGAATGCGCCTTACCAACTGGTGATTGCAAATATTTTGGCAGAGGTTATTCTCCAACTCAGGGAATTACTCACAGAGGCCGTGGCTGAATCGGGTCAGCTATTGTTGACCGGAATTTTGAATACTCAGAAAGATAAAGTGGTCTCGGCATTTTCTAATGAATTCGACTTTGAGGTGCAAGAACAAGACCATTGGGTGTTGTTGATTGGCCAAAAACGCTAGCTCAGAATTCGCTCTGCTAAGCTTGTCTCATACTAAACGCCGACTGTAAAAAATGGCAATACCCTCTTCTACCAGCAAGACTCAGTGCCCTCACTGCTATACGATTTACCAAATTACTCCGGCGCAGCTCGAGAAATCAAAAGGCAATGTGCGTTGTGGAAACTGCCATGAGCGATTCAAGGCTCAAATCTTAGCCAAAGAAGAAGTAAGCGTGGCGCGCCAAAAGTCTCGCGAACACAAAGAGGCGGCCTCGAACGATCTTTTCTCTGG
>CAZOIG010000290.1:0-2137 GCA_964579235.1 uncultured Gammaproteobacteria bacterium | reverse complement strand
AATTATATATTACAATCGCCGCATTCCACATAAGACGTAATGACAATGAATTCCAAACCGCTGTTATTCTGCCCAAAATGGCTAGTCCCCGTGCAACCTGAGAATACCGCGCTCATCGAGCACGCTGTACTGGTTGAACGTGGGTTGATCAAACAAATTGGGCCTATTGCTAAATTGGCTGAGCAGCACCCTAGTGTGGAACGTGTCGAGCTGCCTCAGCACGTGTTAATGCCTGGAATGATTAATTCACACACCCACGCTTCAATGAGCCTGTTACGCGGGATCGCCGACGATCTACCGCTTGAAACATGGTTAAACGACCACATTTGGCCTGCTGAAGCGCAATGGGTAGACGAGCACTTTATCGAGGCTGGCAGTCGCTTGGCGATAGCCGAAATGCTCAGTAGTGGAACCACGTGTTTTTCAGACATGTACTTCTACCCAGACGTCACAGCGAAAGTGGCACAAGATTTGGGAATACGTGCGGTAGTTGGTTTAATCGTCTTAGACTTTCCATCTGTTTGGGCAGCAGACGCCGATGAGTACATCAGCAAGGGGCTTCTCCTTCATGATGAATTGCAGTCGTACTCGAATGTAACGACCGCCTTTGCTCCCCACGCACCTTTCACCGTATCTGACGAACCATTGCAGCGGGTTCAAACTCTAGCTGATGAGTTACAAATTCCTATCCATATTCATCTACATGAGACTGCGCACGAGGTTAAGGAGTCTCAAGCCCTAAATGGCTTAACACCTATGCAACGGCTAGAACAGCTCGGTTTGCTCACGCCTCGCTTGATCGCCGTACACATGACCCAGCTTGATCAACAACATATCGAGTTGGCCTCAGAGTACGGCGTAAATGTAGTGCACTGTCCGGAATCGAATATGAAACTGGCGAGTGGCACTTGCCCAGTGACAGACCTGCTAAATGCTGGGGTCAATGTCGCTCTAGGCACAGATGGCGCCGCCAGTAACAATGATTTGTGTATGTTCGGCGAGATGCGATCCGCCAGCCTATTAGCAAAAGTGTCCAGCGGTGATGCCGCGGCGGTCTCGGCGACCCAAGCCTTGGAAATGGCGACAATCAATGGCGCCAAAGCACTCAACCTAGACCATGAGATTGGTAGTATTGAGGTGGGTAAGAAAGCCGACCTGGTTGCCGTCAACCTTGATGACTACGCAACCGCACCTGTTTACGACCCGATTTCGAGCTTGGTCTATTCCGCGAGCAAGCACCAAGTCAGCGATGTTTGGGTCAATGGTTCGCACGTAGTGAAACAGGGACATGTCGTCGGCGTTAATAAGCACGACCTTCTTAAAACCGCCCAGAATTGGGCTGATCGTTGCAAACCCGCAACTTAGAACATAAAACGTAGATCACTAAACAAAATGGAGCAGTGACCGAGCTGTTGCCTAGGAAAAAACTATGAGTGCAAATGTCGACTTAGCAGAAGTCCAAAAATTTGAAGAGTTGGCGTCGCGTTGGTGGGATCCAACAGGCGAATTTAAGCCCTTGCACAAAATAAACCCACTTAGGACGGACTACATCGACCTCCACACGCCAGTAAAGGGTTTAAGAGTGCTCGACGTAGGTTGTGGCGGCGGGCTGGTTAGCGAGGCTATGGCGCGCTTTGGAGCAACCGTTACTGGCATTGATATGGGTGAGGCACCACTCAATGTTGCCAAGCTGCATTTGCTTGAAAGCGGCTTAGAAGTTGACTATCGAAGAATCACAGCCGAAGAACTGGCGGAAGAGCAGACCGAACGCTACGACGTGATAACCTGCTTAGAGATGCTTGAGCATGTACCTGACCCTGGTTCGGTGATTGCCGCTTGTTCAAAGATGCTCAAACCAGATGGCACAATTTACTTTTCCACCATCAATCGTCATCCAAAAGCTTGGTTGTTCGCCGTAGTTGGCGCTGAGTATGTGCTCAACATGCTGCCCAAAGGTACGCATGAATACGAAAAATTCATCAAGCCATCAGAGCTTCAACAATACTCGCTTGAAGCCGGTTTGGAGTTTGAAGACATCATTGGGCTGCACTTTAATCCGATCACACAACGATACTGGTTGGCACCAGGTGTGGACGTTAACTACATGGTTAGAGCCAGCAAAATAACAGCATGAGAC
>CAZOIG010000289.1:0-2683 GCA_964579235.1 uncultured Gammaproteobacteria bacterium | reverse complement strand
TTGGTGTCTTCTTAGTAGTGTGGAGTAGCCCGTTTCAGTCTGCTGTCGCTCAATCTATCGTTCAAACCGATACTTCAGCGGCGAACCAAACTATTCCCAAAATCGAAATCGTTGGTGTTGCGGACGAGCGTCTCGAAAACGTAAAACGAAGTCTCAGTTTGCTTAACTCGGCTGTCGCTGAAGAGCCGATTACTGAACTCGAACTTGATCGACTGCGTAAGCAGGCTATACCAGAGATCAAACGCGCCCTCGAACCCTTCGGTTATTATCAGATTTCCGTGGAGCAGAATTTTCTAGCTGCCGACAATGTGCTGAAGTTTACCGTTGACTTAGGCGCGCCCACTCTGGTTTCTGATGTCAATTTAGAGTTGACTGAAAGAGCGAGCAAAGCGCAGTTGCCTGACAACAATTTCGCCTCAATATTTCAAACTTGGTCTGACACCTTCAGCCTTAACAAAGGCTCGGTGCTCGATCATCGTTTATATGAAGCTGAAAAAAAGAATCTGTTGTCCAGAGCGTTTCAACTCGGCTACTTTGATGCGCGCTTTACTCAAAAAACAGTAAACATCACCGAGTCACTTGAAGAGGCCAGTATTCATCTGACTTTTTCGCCCGGCGATCGATATCAAGTCGGTGACGTGTCGATGGTTTGGGCGTTCCCTGCGGGTGCGGACGAGAAGTCTCGTCGCGGAATTGAAGTAGACTTAATCGAACCTTTGGTTGCTTTTAAAAAAGGAGACTTTTACGACGCTGAGAAACTGGCGAAGACTCAAAGAGATCTCGCAGAGGCGCCGTATTTTTCGCGGGTAGATGTGCGTGTCATCACACCCGAGCGCAGCTCAATAGACGCGAATACTAATGAGGCTGCACGCGATGACGTGCCCGTTGTTATCACGCTGACACCCCTCAAGCGCAAGGTTATTAATTTTGAAACAGGCGTGGGAACAGATACCGGCGTGCGCGCCAGTGTTGGGTATGAAAACCGTCGAGTCAATACTCACGCGCACAGCATTGCCGCTCGACTCGGCGGATCAGAAATAAGTCGAAACGCTATTCTGAACTATCGCGTGCCGCAGTTTCGCCAGCCAAGCCAAAGTTTGAATTACTTTTTGTCACGCAATGAAACGTTCAGTGATACACGGCGCTTTGAGGAGACCAAAGTGGGTGCCGAGATTAAACGGCCACTCAATGGAGGCTTGTTGACTTTTGGTGTGACTGCGAGCCGTGAGGATTTTACGCGTCTTCTTGCTGATCGAGTAGAAGACGATAGCCAAGTTGATCTATTGATACCGCGGGTTCACTGGCAGTTCTCCACGGTTGATGATCGTTATTTTCCAACTAAGGGTTGGAGCACCTCATTGGAATTCAGAGGCATGAGTGACGAACTTTTTTCTGACGTCAGCCTTTTGCAGGGCCAGTGGAACGTGAATAGTTTATTGCCAGCAGGCTCTGGGCGCATGAAGTTGCGATTCGGTTTGTCTACCAGCCTGATCGACGACGCCTTGGATCTTCCAGAATCTCTGGGCTTTCTAGTCGGTGGCGATGACAGTGTACGAGGCTACGATTTCGAGAGTATTGGTGTTGAGCGCAATGGTGTGACGAGCGTTGGCAAGCACGCAGTGACCGCGAGCGTTGAGTATCAACACCCTGTGCGTAACGCTATTTCGGTAGCGACTTTTATTGATGTGGGCGATGCTTTTGATTCGAATATTAGTCTTAAGCGCGGCGCTGGCGTTGGCTTGCGTTGGCGGCTTCCATTTGGGGCTTTAAGGTTAGATGTGGCGAGCGCACTTGACCGCGACGGCAACCCACTTCGCCTGCACTTTAGTTTCGGGACCGACTTATGAGCAGGTCTTGGTTAAGCACAATTGGCGTTTTTATATTGAAGAGCTTGGCAATTCTAACCGTGTTTGCTGCGCTGGCTCTCTGGTGGTTAACAAACACTCAATCAGGACTAAGAGCTGTCGAATCTTTGTTGCCAGAAACGGTTTCAATCACGCAGACCAAGGGCTCACTGGGTGAGCTGAGAATCAGCGAGCTAGAAATCAGCGTGGCGGAATCTGTGATCGTGGCGCGTAATGTGGCCTTAGACTGGCGGCCGTCTAGCTTGCTCACGAGCAAGGTTGATGTTGAGCGCTTGACGATAGATCAGCTTGAAGTGGAATTGATCCCCAGCAACTCGCCAAAGCTTCCCTCTGCCACACTTTGGCAAGGCATCCGTTTGCCTGTGGATGTCGTGCTGCAGGAGTTTAAGATTGGTGAGCTGACTGTTAGGCAAGAGGCCGAGCTGATGGTCGAAGCCGCCGCGCTAGAGGCTGAGCTGTCGGTGGTTGACAACTATCTGTCGATCGAGACGTTCACATTTGGCAGCGGATCAAACGAGCTTGCGCTAAGCGGGCAGTCTGATTTAACCGCGCAAGATGATCAGCCCGTTGATTTGGCGTTTCGTTTCACAAGTGAGTCAGAGACACGGCCCATAGACTGGCAAGGCAAGGTGCAAGGAGTATGGAGCGAATTGAGCTTTGAGTCGCATTCAGAGAATGGAGATTTAGAGGTTATAGGCTCAGTCCTCGGTGTCTTGCATGAACGTATAAACTGGCAAGCAAAGCTTAGAAATAAGACGCCCCTCGATCTCACAATCAGGGAGATCAACCTAAGTGTAGACCAGGGAGAGGTATTAGTA
>CAZOIG010000288.1:0-4683 GCA_964579235.1 uncultured Gammaproteobacteria bacterium | reverse complement strand
ATCGGGGCCGCCACCCATCATAATATTGATTAAAGCTCGCTGGTTAAGTGGCTCAACGCCAAAACCAGAACAGCTGGCCGCTGAGGCGCTTCGACTAAATGCTCCTCCCAATGTCGGAGCTGCCATTGTTGCGATCAAGCTCCGAATAAAGTCTCTACGATTCATTGGGCACCTCCGGGATGAATATTCTCATCGGCAAAGACAAACGGCGTTGCGAAGATAAATGACAACGCGTGATTAATTCGGCGATTTGCATAGATGCTCACTTGCCCGTCTTCGCTACCCAGCGGAATATTGATGTTGTGCATCTCATCTAGGAGGCCCTGTATCACAACATCTTCCTCAATCTCCGCAGCAGAAAACTGACGAGTCAAACTTTCGATCTCTTGGCTGGAGTAGCCTCCATCGAAGCTGCAGTAACTCAGTTCGGAAAGAATGTCGTTTATTCCATCAACAGTCTGCCCATTGGCCAATCGGCTCTCTCGCACGCACAGCAAATAGGCCAAATCATAAAACCGATCATTGTGAGCCAGATCATCCTCAATCGAATAAAAGCGTGCTGCCGCTAAAATAGGCAGTAAGTGAGCTTCTTCCAGGAGCGTGTAGTCGTCCAAGTCGCCGACCACGTGTTTCCATAGCCAGCGAGCCACATAACCTGCAGGGTACTGACCATCAATACTTGGAATAAGCTTCCGCCAGTCTTTTGCCCAAGCTTGTCCTGCGTCGCAATCGTGGCAGTAAGCATCATTCCTAAACTGAAGTGCTTGGTCCGTTGTGCGATTGTAGTTATTGACGAAAATTGCCGTCGAGTCGGCCGCTTCTTTAGACGTTTGCCCTCCAAATACATTGTGTTCAGGCCTGAACACATCAACCAACTCGTCATCAGTGAGAATGTCATCAAGTGGTCGGCCAACACTTCCACCGTTTCGATACGAGTACAAGGCCTCAATATTGTCGACATTAAAGCGATTGGCTTTGTAGAACGCACGTTCAAAACTAGTTAGCGCGCGACCTTGCTGCTCATCGTGTAATAAGGTAGAAATCGCGTACGCCTGGATATACTGCAAAAAGTTTTTGCTGTTTCCCATGCTTGCCCAAGCATCACGCAAAAGCGCTTTCTTCTGCTCGCTGAGGTTATCATCGGCGAGACCCTCAATAATCATGATTGGTAAATTCGCGAGGCTCTCAACATGCTGAATAGAACGAGCCATCAAATTGTCAATCTTTTCCGATGCGGTAGCGCCAGACACCTGCGTATCATAAACATCGGCCGGGTTAAAAATAGTCAACGTCGGAACGTGGTGCTTCGTGGTTCCAAACTCGACAAGGTCAGGATTGGCCGGACCAACAGACATGTCGGTTAGTAACTTGCTGGTGTTTTTGATCGTTGTATTTTCGTGGGAGTCAGTGTCACTCACACCGAAGATACCGAAATACAATTGATGAATCTCTCGAGCAAAATCATCATTACAAAAGCAAAGCCCGTTAAAAAAGACGTTGTTTTCATGACCGTACTGAACTGCAACAGCGGAAGTCTTAGCCGCAGCGGCAAGCACTTGTTCATAGTTAACCCCAGACTCATGCGCTTCCATTATCACATCATAAAAGTGGGCCATCTGTGCCGTAGTAACCGTCGCATCTAGAGACAGAGCAAGGTGATAGTTGGTTTCCCAGAGCCCAATGCGCTGACGGAAAGGGTTCAAACCTCGAATGGTCGACATAATGTAAAACGACTCTTCTAAATTTTGCCCCTCTAACCTGAAGTGGTTTCGAACACTGTAATCCATCGGTAAATTGGGGTAAGACTCTAGACCCATATAGTCCTCAGCAAAACTTACCAGCGAGGCGAATTGACTACCGACTTCTGAATACTTCTCGCCTTCTAGCAGGGGCGACAGCTTTGAGTTGTGCTCGCTAAAGTTGAGCATTTCGAGAATCGCAGCTTCGGGCAGCATATTGCTCCATTCAACAATTTGATGCTCGAAAGCATGACCGCCAAAGGCGAACAGTAACAGAACTTTTCGCACCGCACGCTCATCCCACTCCAAACGATTCATGCGAGGGAGCTCTAGCTGATACTGGCGACTTACAAGATCAATGTCGCTTATCGATACTTGCCCAGTCGAAGCTTGTTCAGCTTGGTTCTCTACTCTAATTCGGTTGACCGAACTAAGCCATGTCGCATCGAGCTCAACACAATATTCGCCAACACCCTCAAGTTGAAAACTAGCGCGTTCAACATCATTCAAAAACAAGCTGAAGCTTTGCACCTCCAAGCTCTCCTCAACCGTGTAAGCAAAACAAAAGACCAAATTCTCGTTTTCGCTAGTAAATTGAACCGCGTAACCGGTTCCAAGATCGTAACTACCCTGATCCAGCTCATTTATCTCTATCGACGGTAAAGGGTCTTCATCTAACAGTAAGCTCACTATGGCTGGCAGAAAACTGAGGCGTTCACTGGTTTGCGCCATTGAGGCAGCGCTGAGCAAGCATAAAGCGCAAAACAGGCTGAGCAAACGCAAAGTTCTATTCTTCGTGAGAGTGCGTGTTCCATACCAACACGGGGCAACGTTATTGATCATAATGCATACTTCTAGAGTGCTTGACTCGCTCTCTAAACCGTTAGAGTCAGATAGTAATAAAGGAGGTATGCCGAAGATAAATCAACACCCAATACCCTTGTTTATGAGCTAAGTCTGACCTGCCCTCGCTGGATATGCAAGTGATCAAACACCTAGGTGGGCGAGACTACGCAGCTCATTTAGACGCTTGCTTAATGATGGCCTTCAGCAATTCGCGTGGCTTAGAGAAAAAGACAAGCTGACCTTCATCTGGAATCGCAAGAAACTCCCAATTATTGTCGTCGCACCAGCGTTCCAGATCTGCAGCTCCAAAATTCTTGTTTTCGCAACCTATGACTGACAGCTTTGGTAGATCAGCGGGTAGATCATGAGCGAGCTGGGACCAGTCTTTTGCCCAATAGGTCACATCATTCACTAATCTATCAACGTTTTGAAACGAATAGGCAATGATGTTTTTAACTGCTTTGTAAAAGAAGGGATCGCTCTTTACACGTTGTAAGTCATGTGAGTGCCCTTCAAAAAAGTAATAGACAAGACGTTTTTCACCTTCTTCGCTCAGCAGAAAATCATTGGCAGCTATGCGATGAGGTGCATAGAGAATAGAGTGACTTAGTCGCGCGACAAGAAAAGTTCTTCGCGAGTTTGGCGACATTTTCATAATCGACGCGATGCTCGTATGAGGGTATCCGGTGCCGATTTGAACTAAGCCAGAGCAGCGGCCTGAGCCAAGTCGCGTTGCAAGAGCTGCGGCGTACAAGCCCCCGCTATCACAGCCAACGACTTGAGTTTGACCAATACTAAGATAGCTTATCAGTTGCTCATAATCAGCGGCGATCTGCTTGGGGCCCTCTGAGAATTCGCGCGGCGAGCTAAGCCCTGACCCGGGTCGAAATGGCGCAATAATTCGAACCCCCATATCACGCGCGAGCTGAGCGATGTAGGAACTTGGAACCGGGCTAATTGTCGGAGTAATAAGAAAAATGACTTTTCCCGACGGGTCGCCATAATCGCAATATTCGAGCAAGTGCTCTGCACTAACATTCAGTGTTTTCCGACTATATGGCTCAACCTCATTCGAAACCTCCCCCTCGCTCACATCCAACTGGAAGAGCGTTGAAAGCAAACGAACCAATCGACGTTGATTGTTTACGCCCATTTTTTCCATCAGCGACTTTATTCGGGTGCGGACAGTATGCACACAACGGTCACGACGATCCGCAATAGCATTACTCTCGTAGCCCAAATACAGATCCTTGAGTACTTCAATCTCGGCAGGACTTAGTGCAAACATTCGACTCAAAATCTTGTCGTACTCGCTTGGCCAATCTGTCTCTAAGCTCTTTATCAGATAAGTTTGTGGTAATGGCGTTGAGGCATCGAGAGGAGTCAATGCCAACAGAAGCCGTTCACTACCACCTTGAGTGCTACCCCAAACCAGTTGCATTCCTGGTTGGGTAAAGTCGATTTTCTGGAGTTGATCTTGCAAGGCGTCGATGTCCAACTGCAAGGCACTGAAGGCACTCGAATGGCAGACAATTTGCTGTTCTTGATCGAGATCGATATAACTATCGATATGATCACGCAACAGTGCCGGATCATGTTTGACCAATTGCGCTCGAGCCTCCAACGCGACGTTCAGCCGGGTAAGTTCCCCCGACATTCCCTCCGCTAATTGCTGTATATGGTCTTGCGGAGAATCGGCTTCAATTACTTTGTCCCAAGCTTCAATCATGGGCTTAAAATCAGGACTCTGAATCAATGCAGTCCACATTGCCTCGATGAACTCTTCACTCGTACGTAACTTCATGGGGTTGTGAAAGATCTCTTATCCGCGTTTTGGCGAACGGTTGATAACAAGCAAGTACCTTAGATTGTCACGACAGCAGTCAAGAATCAGTGACTCATAGCCTAAACTTTCACTAACGATTGCTTAAACCGCTTAATTATTCGTTTTGATTGCGTAAGAACAGCACCGCAGTAAAACGGGGCTTAGCGTGGCGAGTTAAGTGATAGGTGAGTGTTTGTTTGTCATCACTCACAGAAACCGTCCAAACATTAGTCGCGGCCTCTGGGATGAGGTTTGCGGTGAATGCATCTGCGG
>CAZOIG010000287.1:0-1714 GCA_964579235.1 uncultured Gammaproteobacteria bacterium | reverse complement strand
CTATCGATTAAGCGAACGACAGTCATGCAAGCTCGTAGGGTTAAGTCGAAGCAGCCTGCGTTACAAGGCAAAGCCGGTTAAAGATGAGCGGCTACGGATCCGATTACGCGAGTTGGCTGCAAAGTATCCTCGTTACGGCTACCTGATGCTCCACGCACTCCTTAAGCAAGAAGACCTAGTTGTAAACCGCAAGCGTACTTACCGCATCTACACGCAGGAGAAGCTGCAAGTGCGCACCAAGAAACGCAAGAAGCTTGTTCGGCCTCGTATGCCACACGTGGTACCCGTTGCTAAGAACATTCGTTGGTCGATGGACTTTGTGAGCGATCAGCTCGTGAATGGCCGACGCTTTCGTGTGCTTAATATCGTTGACGATTACTCGAGAGAGATGATCGGTCAGCTCACCTCGGTCTCGATCAGCGGTGCGCGAGTGGCACGATTCTTAGATCAACTGTTGGAGAAACGCGGCAGACCAGATCAAATTGTTTGTGACAACGGCACAGAATTCACCAGTAAGGCGATGTTTTTATGGCAACAGGATCAGCAGGTAAAACTATCGTTTATTCAACCAGGCAAACCAACCCAGAACGCGTTCGTCGAAAGCTTGAACGGTAAGTTTAGAAACGAGTGTTTGAACCAGAACTGGTTCAGAACGATAGAAGAAGCCGAAGTTAAGATTAAGCTTTGGAGAGACCATTACAACAACGAAAGACCCCATAGCTCGCTGGGATATCAAACGCCTGTGGCGTTTGCTAACCAAGCGGCTTAAACTAGAATTATCTCATCCAAACATTGGTACGGAGATGGGGGAAAGGTCAATACCAAACCAAAACCCAAATACACCTACTTATCAAAAACAAAAATGAAACACTCTTTGATCCTCACATCTAGTCTTATATCTCTCTTAACGATTGCGACACCTGCTGCAGCACAGTGGTCCGTTGGCGCAACAGTCGGTCAATCATCTATTGATGATTCTGATGACGTTTGCGTGGTTAATTGTACTGTCGACGACAGAGACACAACCGCTGGCGTTAATTTGGGTTATAGCATCAACGATATTTGGGGTGTTGAGCTAGGTTATTTGGATTTTGGAACAACTAGTATTAATTCAACAATTGCGGGACGAACCTTTTCAGCTGGCGTAGATTCATCTGCACTCTATTTGGTGGGCACAGGCCAGATGGAACTCGGTGAAAAATGGTCTCTGACAGGACGCTTAGGAGTCGCTTCATTAGACATAAATACAAGAGCATCATTTTTGTCATTGTCTGAGTCTTCCGAAGAAGCCATGGTCGGCGCCTCACTTGATTACAGCTTCTCTAAATCACTCGTTGCAAGTTTGCGGATTGATAAAGTAAGCGACGCGAACTCGATAGGGTTATCGCTACAGTATGTTTTCGGCAACTAATAAACATCTTCAACTTAACACGTATGCAATTCTTTAAGCCAATCAACCTCGGACTCTTGATCTCATTGCTGTGGATAAGTCTGCCTTCGACAGCGTGGTCAAACGATGACTTTCAGCTGCCCGCTTATCAGGACGGTGTTTCAAGTTTAATAGGGATGCGAATTACAACGTCCCCTCCCGTTGGGTTCATTAAGCTTTCTGCCCACACTGGTCTGTACATGAGGCTTGATGAAAATAGCGAACCCATTATGGATCAACTTTATGTTTCCTCTGCATCAAAGAAAGGCAACATATATCTTTTTG
>CAZOIG010000286.1:0-1915 GCA_964579235.1 uncultured Gammaproteobacteria bacterium | reverse complement strand
ACCAGTCGATCACCGTAGGTTCTAGCGATATCGACCTCATTACCGTGGCGAGTCTGCACGGCAAGGTCTGTGTAGAAGTGACCTTTATTCGCGGAGGTCGCCATAGCGGCAGTAATGGGCACTTTCCGCGCGTACCCTTAGAATTTAGCGAGGGCGAGATTCTGAGCGCGTTTATCACCCAGTATTACCATCGCCGACCGGCGCCCAAGCAAATAGTGGTTGGTGCGGCTTTACCAGATCAGAACGAGCTGCAAGATTGGTTAAGCGAGCAATCGAACTACAAAGTGTCGTTATCGAGTAACGTTCGCGGCGCGCGTAAAGACTGGCTCAATATGGCACAGCTTAATGTGGTTGAGCGTTTGAAGCAGCATATTAGTAAGGCCGAGAACGTGCATAACCGCTTATTGGCGCTGACCAAGGTGTTTGAACTAGAACAGACCATTAAGCGCATAGAATGCTTTGATATTAGCCACACGCAGGGTCAGCAAACTGTTGCCAGTTGTGTGGTGTTCACTGACAAGGGCGTGAGTAAGTCGGAGTATCGTCGCTACAACATCAAGGGCATAACGCCAGGCGATGATTACGCAGCAATGGAACAGGCCATAACGCGGCGTTACAAGCGGGTGCTAAAGGAAGAGGGCATTTTGCCCGATGTGCTATTGATTGATGGCGGTAAGGGTCAATTATCATCCGCCGTAAAAATCCTCAAAGAGCTCCAGGTAAGCGGTGTGCTGTTAGTCGGGGTGGCCAAAGGCGAGGGGCGCAAAGCGGGTTTAGAAACCTTATTTGTGGAAGGGCGCAAGATAGGCATACAAATGCCAGCCAATTCGCCAGAAATGCACTTGGTAACGCAAATACGCGACGAAGCTCACCGATTTGCCATAGCTGGGCATCGTGCGCAGCGCGGAAAGAACCAAACGCAATCTATTTTGCAAGAGATACCCGGAGTAGGGGCCAAGCGCCGCAGTGCCTTGCTCAAGCATTTTGGTGGCTTACAGGGCATTCAAGCTGCTGGTGTGCGCGATTTAACCAAGGTCGCAGGCATAAACGAAGAACTCGCGAACCAAATCTACAGCTATCTGCAGAATAAATAGGCGTCGAACGCCCGTGTTACGCCACATTGCTAACACTCAGAGCGTAAAACTCTGAAAACAGGCGAACAATTGACAGCCTGCGAGCGGCATACAAGTGTTAAACTACCGACTTCGCGTTTATGCGCTCAAAGTTTGAGCATTAAACGGCTATCAAATCGATTAACCAATACATCGTCGAGCGTCTAAACCAAGGCGAGCAACGATGTGCAAGAGGGCTGTTAAATCGCCCAAACGTGTAATGGAACCGACTATTCCAAATTTGCTAACCGTATTCCGCATTGTTGCGGTTCCACTCATAGTGCTGGTGTACATGCTCGACTTCACTTACGGGCATTGGTATTTGGCCGTATTGTTCAGTGCTGCAGGCATTAGCGACGGTTTAGACGGCTATTTAGCCAGAAGATGGAACCAAACCTCAGTGGTCGGCGCGTTTTTAGATCCGGTTGCCGACAAACTCTTAGTGGTTATCCTTTTGGTGATGATCGTGGCAGACCCAGTTGTTACAGGCATGGTTCATCTGCCCACTCTGTTCACCCTCGCAATTATGGTGATTGTTGCGCGTGAGCTTATTATCTCCGCCTTACGCGAATGGATGGCCGAAATGGGCAAACGCGACGTCGTTGAGGTCTCTGGCTTGGGTAAGTGGAAAACCGGCGTACAAATGACCGCTATCGGTGCGTTATTGTTCCAAGAACCCCTGCTGTTTCTACCAACAATGCTGATTGGCGAGATCCTCGTTTACATCGCTGCAGCCATCACAATCTGGTCGATGAGCTTGTATTTGATCGCCGCATTTAAGGATGTAGACCTAAAAGCCAAAT
>CAZOIG010000285.1:0-7279 GCA_964579235.1 uncultured Gammaproteobacteria bacterium | reverse complement strand
TCACTTCGAAATCAAATGAAGTTGGTGTACCCCACTTCAGAATTTCCAAATTATCGTCTTCGGATTTACCCTCAGGCACAGACTCATGCGGAATATTCGGCATACCCATAGTCAAAGTCTTTAACTGAGTCTGTACTGACTCAAGGTCGGCTTGAGCCGTTTTCAATTGCTCAGAAAATGACGCGACCTCGGCCATAACATCGCTGGCATCAACACCTTGAGACTTCAACTTACCAATCTCCTTAGACTTGGCATTACGAGAAGCTTGTAATTGCTCGCTCGCGACTTGCAAAGATTTGCGCTGCTCTTCTAATTCAAGAAAAGCCTGTGCATCAAACTCAAAATATTTCTTTTTTAGCTGTGCGGCAACAGCGTGCGCATCGCTTCTTAATAGGTTTGGATCGATCATTTTAGTGTTTGGAGTCTAACAATTTTGGATTAAGCCAGCTTAAAGCGAGTTAAAGCAGCTTTCTGGCACACAGCAGCCCTAAAAAACAGAAGCTCAAGGTGAGCGCAATACTGAGAAGAACATAAACGATCGCTCGTTCAGTCTGGTTTGATTCAAGCAAGCGAATGGTTTCTATTGAGAAGGCAGAAAAAGTAGTAAAACCACCCAATAAGCCCGTCATAAGTATCGTTTGAGCTTGAGCGCCCCAATTTAGCTTCGATGCAAGATACACAGCAAAAAAGCCCATCAAAAATGAGCCCGCCACATTCGCGATAAGCGTGCCGAATGGTAGCCCAGTCAAAGACATTTTGACAGTCACCTGGGTCAGCAAATAGCGCAGAACAACACCCAACCCGCCCGCGCCAAACAGATAAAGGTAAAAGTACGGAGTCGTCATACCGATTTTGCACGCTGTGCCATTGCTGAAGAACGCTAGTAGATTGTTGCGACAGCTATTGCTCTAGCAAGTCGACGCCTTCGGGTACGGTAAAATCAAACCATTCGGGGGCAAATTGTGGGTTGAGACGAACATCTCTTAAAGTAAGCCTAGTCTCATTGCCCAAAACATCCAACATGGTGATGGCACTCATTAGCTCGTTCTCAAAACCCACCATTATTTGCTGAAATCCCGCATCAGGATCTTTTGGCGTCAATGCCACCCAACTCATACCGTCGGTCAATCCAATATCGGTTAAATTAAAATGCTCTTCGACCGTGGCCTCGCTCTCCACTAAGCTCAAGCTGGGTATTTGTGACAAAGCATTCTCGATGCTTCTCTGCGTAACCTGCTCCAAATCAAGATCGTAAATATAAATAGAACTGCTGTCAGAAATGATTTGCTGCTCCAGCACGTCGATTTGCCCGGGAGCAAAATAGTCCCAACGAAACTTTCCAGGGCGAGACAAATAGACTCTGCCGCCCGCGGCGTCTAGAGTCATGCCTGTATCATCCACAATACGCTGCGAAAAAACCGCGGATAAGGTCTGGGTTTCATTGAAGAAACGGCTCAATAATTGTTCAGAAGCCGCGGCCGAGGTACCGACTATCACAGTGGCCATCACGGTGACAATGGACGCGACAATAACGCACAGCGTTTTGACATAGCGTATTAAATTTTGAATATTACAGACGGATCTCGCATTCATCTTATCAGTCCTCGATCGGAGGTGGTGCAAGCACTTCTCGCTTGCCGTTGTCTTCTGCAGGCGTAATCACACCGGCCATCTCCATCGTTTCAATCATGCGTGCTGCGCGGTTATAGCCGACTCGCAGTTGACGTTGCACCGAAGATATCGAAGCTCGTCGCGTGCGGGTTACAAATTCTACCGCTTGATCGTAAAGTGGATCGCTCTCAGGGTCGCTTAGAGCATCTTCGTCACGAAACGCACTTGGCAAGGCGTCGTTAACTTCTTTCGGCGCACTTAAGATGGATTCATCATATTCTGGCGGTTCACTGCTTAACAGTGACTGAACGACCGCGTGTACTTCTTTGTCGGAAACAAAGCTGCCGTGCACACGTTCAGGCGCACTGGTACCGGGCGGTAGAAACAGCATGTCGCCATGCCCTAACAACATTTCTGCGCCCATTTGATCAATAATCGTGCGCGAATCAACTTTCGACGAGACCTGAAACGCAATACGTGTGGGAATATTTGCTTTGAGTAGACCGGTAATAACATCAACTGATGGTCGCTGGGTAGCCAGAATAAGGTGCACACCTGAGGCCCTGCCCTTCTGCGCTAATCGAGTTATGAGCTCCTCAACTTTTTTACCAACCGACATCATCAAATCCGCCAGTTCGTCTATAACCACAACCAAGCACGGTAACTCGACCAATTCTTCGGGCACCTCACCTTCGCGCGCCATAGGGTCGTAGATAGGTTTACCCGATTCCTTCGCGCTACGCACTTTACGGTTAAAACCCGCCAAATTGCGCACGCCTAATTCTGACATCAGCTTGTAACGACGCTCCATCTCAACGATGCACCAGCGCAGGGCGTTAGCGGCCTCACTCATATCGGTAACGACCGGGGCTAATAGATGCGGGATGCCTTCGTAAACAGACAGCTCTAACATTTTGGGGTCAACCATGATCATGCGCACTTCTTGCGCCGTCGCCTTGTAGATAAGACTAACGATCAACGCATTGATACACACCGACTTACCCGAGCCCGTGGTACCCGCGATAAGCAGGTGCGGCATCTTAGCCAAGTCGGCGATTACCGTGTTACCACTGATGTCCTTGCCTAAAACCAGGGCGAGTGGCGAGTTCATGTTTTCAAAATCACGCGACGACAAACCCTCAACCAGCCGAACTATTTCGCGTGATTCGTTGGGTATTTCGATACCAATAAATGATTTACCCGGGATGTTTTCAACAACACGAACGCTCATAGTCGACATCGCACGCGCTAGATCTTTAGCTAAGCCGGTAATTGTGGCCGCCTTAATACCCGGCGCGGGATCAATCTCAAAACGTGTAATGACCGGCCCTTGATGGACGCTGACCACTTCAACCGCCACATTAAAATCGGCGAGTTTTTTAACCAACAAGACCGACAAGGCATTGAGCTCCTCGTCGGAATACCCCACCATTTGTTGATCAGGCGGATCCAGCAACGACAAGGCAGGCAATGAGCTATTGGTGCTGTGCATGGAATCAAACAAAGTCGTTTGACGCTCTCGCTCTAAGCGACCACTGTCCTCGGCACCTTGTTTTGGCGCTATCTTTGGTTTGATCGTGGGCGTCACTTTAACTTTTTCTTGAAACTCTGAAACCGCTTCGCGCCGAACGATTCGGGCTTTTTCGCCAATTTCACGATCTTCTTTTTGCTCTCTGCGCTCAATCACGAAATCGATCAAAGCAAAGATTCTTTCGCCAATGTAGTCCATCAAATTGAACCACGACAGCCCGGTAAAGATAGTAATACCCGTCAAAAACATAGCAACCAGCAGTAGGGTACTGCCAATACTGCCGAACAACTCAACGAAAGCCGAGTTCAACCAAGCGCCCAAGATACCGCCCGCATTAAACGGTTGTTCTGCGGCGACATGCGCAAAATGTAGATTCTCTAAGCCGCACCCGCCCATCACAGTGATAAAAAAACCAGTGGTAACTAAGGCTCTTGGGAGGTAGGAGGGATCAAGCGGCTCGTGTCGGTTTACGTAAAAACGGTAGCCGATAAAAATAATCATGATCGGCACAAGATACGAAACATAACCAAAGCCGTGCAGCAACACGTCTGAGAACACGGCACCAACCGAGCCACCCCAGTTTCTGGGGTCTTCACCCACGCCGCCGCTGTGCGACCAACCGGGATCGGTCACGTCGTAGGTCAGCAAGGACATCAATGCATAAACTGCCACAAAGACGCACAAGACCATAATGATCTCGGAACTGAGCTGCCTCACCCGAGGCGAGACTAGACTGTCGTCCTGTTTTTTTATGTTTTTTCTTTTCGCTTGCGGCATGCTTTGACAACATCAATTCTTAAACGCTGTATTCTATCGCGTTCAGACCATAATGACACCCAACTTAAAGCGGCAAGGCTCGCTCAACACGTGATTAAACCGCTTGAAAAGCAAGCCTTGAAACCCATCTAAAGTGCTTTAGAATCGAACCCTTAAATTTACATTACACCGCTCGTCACTTTTGGGCGAAGTAAAGTGACAGACGACGACTTCAGGAGAAGTACCATGAGCACCCCAAAACACTGCCGAGTATTGATTCTCGGATCTGGACCAGCGGGATACAGCGCTGCCGTTTACGCAGCACGAGCCAACCTAAACCCTGTGTTAATTACCGGTATGCAACAGGGCGGCCAACTCACCACCACTACTGAAGTAGACAACTGGCCTGGAGACGATCAAGGCGTTGATGGTAACGAGCTGATGGCTCGTATGCTGCGCCATGCTGAGCGCTTTGAAACTGAAATCGTGTTCGACCATATCCATACCGTACACCTAAAGGATAAGCCGCTTAGGCTAGAAGGCGATGCTGGTGTCTACACTTGCGATGCTCTGATTATTGCCACAGGTGCCTCCGCAAAGTATCTCGGCCTAGAGTCTGAAACCGCCTTCCAAGGTAAAGGTGTGTCGGCGTGCGCAACCTGTGATGGCTTTTTCTATAAAGGTAAACCCGTAGTTGTCGTCGGTGGCGGCAACACCGCCGTTGAGGAAGCGCTTTATTTATCGAATATTGCGTCTGAAGTAACAGTCATTCATCGTCGAGACGAATTTCGTGCCGAAGCGATCTTGATCGATCACCTAATGGAAAAGGTGGAGAACGGCAACGTCAACGTCGAATGGAATCAGACACTTGATGAAGTGCTCGGTGATGACATGGGCGTAACTGGCGTGCGCTTGAAGGAATTTGAGGGCGACGGCACCAAAGAACTCAAAGCGGATGGCGTGTTTATTGCCATCGGTCATTCTCCCAACACCGATATTTTTGAAGGTCAACTGGATATGGCTGGCGGCTACATTACAGTTGAAAGCGGAACAGCGGGCAACGCTACCGCGACCAGCATTCCAGGTGTGTTTGCCTGTGGCGACGTGATGGATCACGTTTACCGACAAGCCATAACATCGGCTGGCTCTGGTTGTATGGCAGCACTGGATGCCGATCGCTATTTAAAGAACGTCGACTGAGTCGTTACCACAAAAATGGTCGACTGAAATGGCGCGCGAAGACGATCCGGATAATGCCATGCACCGCCTCTTGGGGCATGGCGTTAAGCCTTTGGAACAAACCAAGGTTGCGCCCTACCGACCTCGCTTAGACGCTACCCCAAAGCAGCGCTTGAAAGATAACGCGCGGGTTATGGAAGAACTTCTCGCCGAGTCGGATGAATCAGCAAGTTATGAAAGCGGCGATGAATTGCGCTTTTTGCGCACTGGCTACAGCCCTCGGCTATTAAAGAAGCTCAGACGTGGCGACTACTCTATTCAAGATGAGCTTGATTTACACGGACTGATTACAGGCGAAGCCAAACAGGCCACCCACGAATTTATAAACGAGTGCGCGGGCGCGAAAGTCAGTGCCGTGCGCATAGTACACGGTAAAGGCCGCAACTCAGCTGGTCGGATGCCAGTACTAAAAAACATGTTGATCGGTTGGTTATCTAAAAACCAACATGTGGTCGCGGTGGTTTCCACACCTGCGAACGATGGCGGCACAGGCGCCGTTTATGTTTTGCTCGGCGACGTCACTAAACGAACGAGAGACTAGCCTCCCCTCCTCTCAAAAATAGCTCCCACAAAGTGCTTTGCAACTCTCAGCCAATTTGGGTGAGCAGCAATCCAGCAAAACTTACATTTTGGGAAACCTTCGGTGCGTCCAACAGGCTCTGCAATGGTAAACTATCGACACCAAGTACATTACGCCCAGCGTAAACAAACCGCATTAATGGATTGAGCAGTGAGCCAAGAAACCAATAACGACCGAAACGACAACCGAGCAACTAGCCTTAGCGGCTACTCAGAGCAAGCAAAAATACTTCCCGATTTACTCGGCGAAGTCATCCTCGAACAAGAAGGTAAAGCCGTATTTGATGCGGTAGAGAAGCTGCGCCAAGGATTTATCGAACAGCGCAAGCAAGCAGACGACACCAGTTTGCAAGAATTACTCGACCACATCGACAACCTAGATGAAACCTCTGTAGATCGAGTGATTCATGCGTTTAGTACATTTTTTCATTTGACCAACATCAGCGAGGAGATCGAGGCACACGCCGACCGTCAAAACACTGAAGAGTCTGGTGGGATATGGTCTAACTCATTCTTAGAGACCTTTACAGAATTGAAGAGCCAAGGCCTTTCATTTAGTGACGTGCTCGAAATCTTGAACCGCTCTAGCTACTGTCCAACATTTACTGCGCACCCCACCGAAGCTAAGCGACCGTTGGTATTAGAGGCACTGCAACGCATCCAGCAGGAATTCAAAGCGAGCCGGAGCGAGTCAGCCACACCTCAAGAAGAGAACCGGTCTCGCCATCGACTCAAAGCGATGATCCAAATTTTTTGGAAAACCGACGCAGTTCGAGTCAATAAGCCCACTGTGTTCGACGAAGTAGACAACTCGATTTATTACTTCAAACAAAGTATTTTTGCCGCCCTCCCTAAACTGTATCGTGACATTGAGTCCGCTCTCAAGAGCGTGTTTCCCGAAGCACGAGGGCAACACATCGAGGTTCCAAAGTTAATTCAGTTTGGAACTTGGGTAGGTGGTGATCGTGACGGCAACCCCTTTGTCACCGCAGATATCACGCGACAAGCGCTGTGGATGCTGCATATTGCAATTCTAGAGGAATACATTTCACGAGTTTCGCATTTAGCTAACATTCTGACTCACAGCATAGACTACATCGAATTGTCCACGGCATTAACGGCCGCTATAGAATCTGATCGAGCAACCTTAGGCTCACATTTTGATTCGCGCAGTGCCAACGAACCATATCGTCAACGCCTCGAACTGATTGCGCTCCGCCTTGAAGCAAGCAAACGCTTCGCTCAGCAGCAGTTAGACGGCAAGGCAAGCACTAGAAACGAACTGTGCTATGTGAACCAGCACGCCCTACGCCACGACCTAGAACTGATTCGCGACTCCTTGATCTCACACGGTGAAGCCAATTTGTCACGTGGCAGCCTCAAAGACCTGCTCGTGTTATTGGACTGCTTTGGTTTTAACCTTGCGAAAATGGATATACGCCAAGAATCGACACTCCACTCGCAAACCATCGCCGAAATGGCAGCCAATATGTCGACCCCAATCGACTACCTTGGCATGAACGAGACCGAGCGCCAAGACTGGCTGACCGAACAACTCAACGC
>CAZOIG010000284.1:0-4251 GCA_964579235.1 uncultured Gammaproteobacteria bacterium | reverse complement strand
CGAAGTCATGCCGACCTTGCATTTCACGATTCCACAAAGTGGTGTCTGCATGCCAATCACCAACAATCATGGATGCATGCAACTCCGCCGCTGCAGGGCTGATCGCGTAAGGTTCGTGAGCAATTACAGGGTTCATTGACTCATCCAAAGCTGGCGCCACAAATTGATTAACAACAATCACGCCCACACCTAATAGAACAATAATTCCGATTAAGATCTTTTTCATGGCTTGCCTCCTCTGGCCTACTTGGCTAAGTAATATTTTGCTCTGATTAGTTCTTCACGACTAATTCTAATTATTGCACCCGTTCACTTTTACCATATTAAGTCATCGGGCACTTCATATGCGGCGTAGGGGTCGTCTTGGTTCGCTGCATCTTTACTTGCCTTAGATTTTGTTTCGGTGGCCACAAAAACCACAGCTGGCGCATAGCGCTCTCGTAGTTTTTCGGCCGCGGTCTTCGGTACAACCTCAAACGCCTGACCCGATGTCACCACCACCGCCAGCGTGCCCTTGCTCAAGCCATTGCGCTGCTCTGGTGTTACCGCAATGCTTTTTACCTTTTTCTTGTGCGTGAAGTTGAATGTATCTTCGGCGTTATCTCGCTCTAACTTGGCGTGATTAATAAGCTGCAACACTTGCGCATCGAGTGCCTTTTGTTTGCGCTCCGCCTCTCGCTGCTCATTGAGTGCGCGATCACGTTTAGCCTTTTTGATCATGGCCTGCTGCGCGCGCAAGGTTTCGTCAGATACCTTTACGCGGTCTTTTTTGGCTACTTTGGGTTGCTTCTTGGCTTTGCGAGATTGTCCCTTTTGTTTAGGTTTAACTAATCCTGCTTGTTTTAACTGGTCTTGTAAGGTGCTCATTGTAAGGCTTTGTCTGATACGTCTGAAAATAGGGAGTTTGCTTGCTCAAACGACACCGTATACCGTTGAAAGCAAAAATGACAATCTATGGTAATCGCATCTTTATCGTCGGCTTTGTGTTCTTTTACTAGAGCAGTTAATTCATCTGCGCCCAAGGCGCGCAACGCGTTGAGCGAGCGTTCGTCACTGCACTCGCAACCGAATTGAAGTGGCTTAAGATCGAACAAGCGACACTCTTCTTCATGAAACAATTTAGTCAGTGCCGTCTCACTCGAGTCCACCAGTGCCTCATCCAATGTCATGGACTTAAGCAATACGCTCAAATGATCAAACCGTTGCTCGCTTAATGCCGCATCCTTTATTTTGTCCGCTGGCAGAGCGTGCAATGAGAACCCGACCACTTTTTCTGGAGTTGCCAAAAAGTGGAAGCGGCTTGGTAATTGCTCAGAGCGCTCAAAGTAATCCTCTAAACACAAAGCCAGTGAATCACGTTCTACCGGAATGATACTTTGATAGCGATCACCCTCGTTAGGAGTAATGGTCACTGCAAGCACGGCGTTAGGTAATCGGTTCAAGGCTATCTCGTCGGGCAACATGGCGGCATGCTCGTACTCGCAGATAGCGCGCACTGAGCCGTCATTGGCGCAATCGGCCATCAATAGGCCAATATCGCCTTGGGTGCGCATTTGAATAGTTAGACTGCCATCTGACTTGATGCTGTCTTTAAGTAAGACAGCGGCAATTGTGAACTGGTTAATTATACTAGCCAGTCCTTTAGGATAGTAGTGGGTCGCCTGAATGGTCTTAATGCTTTCATCCAAGCGGGCATAGCAACCACGCACGTCGGTTGAATCAAACACAAAGCGCTGTTTTAAGTCGTGGGTGTCACTCATCTGGGTCATCAAAATGCGGTGTTACTTTTGTTTTGCTGTGAGGTGTTACTGAAAGATAATTGCTTGGTCGACATGCTTGCTTAAACCATAAACCAAATTATGACAGCCGCAAGTAGCACTCGATAGATTACGAACGGCATCATACCGACTCGCTCGACAAAACGCATGAACAGGCGAATACACAAAAAGGCGATCGCGGCGGAAACAGAAACACCAATGAACAAAACATCCCAAGCCACAGCTTGACTCCCTTGGCTTAGTTCAACGCCTTTTAGCAAGCCGGGTAGCGCAATCGCGGGAATCGCCATCAAGAAAGAAAAGCGCGCTGCCGCAGTACGCGAATAACCCAACATCAGCATTGCCGTAATCGTGATACCAGAACGAGAAGTTCCTGGAATCAGCGCAAGTGCTTGCGCCGCACCAACAAATAGAGCTTGCTGCCAATTCAAGGTTTGCAGATCCGTGGTCAGATTAGAGCTCGGGCTAGAACTTCGACGATCGGCCCAAGCTAACAGCAAACCAAAGCCGAAGGTTGCTGCTGCGATGACTAAAGCGCTGCGCAAATTAGCCTCAATCCATCCGCCTGCCATCAACCCGACTAAACCCACAGGGATTGTTGCAACCACTAACCACCATGCTAGCCTGCCTTCTGCGGACCATTGCATGGTGCGCCAACCCACAAACCACGCCTTTATCATCGCGGTCACGTCTTGGTGGAAATACCACAAAACTGCGACCAAAGTGCCCACGTGCACGGCCACATCAAAGGCTAAGCCTTGGTCTTCCCAACCCAAAAATACGGGAACCAATATGAGATGCGCGGAACTGGAGATTGGCAAAAACTCGGTGAGGCCTTGTATTGCCGCGAGCGCCAGCGCTTGGAAGTAATCCATTTCGAATTATTTTGTGATTATTGATGCAGCTCTATGGCGAGCCTACACGATAGATTATTCTGCGCATTGTACTATGTCATGGCATGGCATAGACCAGCGAATATCGTTTCGTAACACCTCGTTTCGTAATACCTAGTTTCGTGACACCTAAATATTCACAGCCATACACAACCCTTGATAAGCAATCCAGAGTAATTAACCAAGACAATGACAGAACAATCCCCTCATGCGGTCGCAATAGTGACTGGCGGAGCTCGCCGAATCGGCAAAGCTATTGTCCAACAACTACATAACGCTGGCTTTTCGGTGGTGGTTCACTACAACTCATCTGCGCAAGAGGCGAAGGTGTTTTGCGAGGAGCTCAATTCCTTACGCTCAAACTCAGCCATCTCCCTGCAAGGCGATCTTAATGATGAAAAAGTTTGCGTACGCATCGCTGGTCAATGTGTCGAAGCCTTTGGGCGAATCGATGTTTTGGTCAACAACGCATCCACGTTTTACCCAACACCTTTAGAAGACGCCAGCCTAAACGACTGGGATGACTTAATGGGCAGTAATTTAAAGGCGCCGTTTTTTTTAGCGCAAGCCTGTGCACAACATCTACGCGAAAACCAAGGATGTATCGTCAATATTGTTGATATTTACGCGCGCAAACCGTTACAGGATCATCCTATTTACTGCGCGGCAAAAGCGGGTTTGGAGATGCTCACTCGAGCGTTTGCAAGAGACCTCGCCCCTCACATTCGAGTCAACGCGGTGGCACCCGGTGCGATACTTTGGCCGGAGAACCCAGACCATCCGTTGAAGGTTGATGAGTTGTTGAAGAGCGTTCCACTGGCGCGCTTGGGGAATCCTCAAGATATTGCTCAAACCGTTTTATTTCTGGCGACTCAAGCACCGTATATAACAGGGCAAACTATCGCCGTTGACGGCGGTCGCTCCGTTATGAGTTAAGGCTGTTCAGCACAGTGAAGCCTAGCGTTGTCCTCGCTCGGTAATCAGCCCTACTTGTTTAGCGTCTTTAAGCACAGAGCCCTTGTCGAGCGTTAGGCGTAACCACGACACTTCAAACTCGCTGAATACCATATCGGCTAATTGCGTGATCAATGTTTCGATTAACTTAAGCTGAGAGGCTTCTGCAAACTCAACTATTCGCTGCGTGATTTTTTGATAATCCAAGGCATCTTGCAAGTCGTCTGACGCGGCGGCGGCACTGAAGTCCGTCGCGCACTCCAAGTCCAGAACCAGAGTTTGGCGGGTTGTTTGTTCCCACGGGTAAACACCAATGATGCACTGGCAGCGAATGCCTTTGATAAAAATCGTATCCATACGGGCATTCTAAAGTGAAGCGCAAGAATGCGCCATAGAGTAAAATCAGCGTTAATCTGCGTCGCTAAAGCCAGACTTGGTCTGACGCCATTACTTCCACACTCCCTCGAGTTTGTTATGGACACTTTCATCTCTCAGGCGACACCCTACTTAACGATGGTTTTCGCCTATCTCTTAGGCTCTATCTCTAGTGCGGTTATCACTGCAAAGCTAATGGGCTTGTCTGATCCTCGCACCAGCGGCAGTGGCAACCCGGGTGCGACCAACGT
>CAZOIG010000283.1:0-5857 GCA_964579235.1 uncultured Gammaproteobacteria bacterium | reverse complement strand
AACAAGCTTATGCCTTGTTTCGAATTGTCACAGGGTTTTTGTTTATTTCGCACGCCACCCAAAAACTGTTTAATTATCTAAGCGATTTTCCATATCCCCTAAATACGCTGATGTACTCTGCCGGCGCGATTGAGTTGGTTGGCGGCGTGTTAGTCATGATTGGTTTATTTACACGTCCCGCTGCATTTATTTGCAGTGGCACAATGGCGGTGGCGTATTGGATGGTGCACGGAACTAAGGGCTTCTTCCCAATGCTCAATGGTGGCGAGTTAGCTGCGCTGTACTGTTTCGCGTTTCTTTTCATCGCGACCAAAGGTGCAGGAATGTGGTCACTGGATAAGAGCTAGTCATTTATAGGCTCCAGTTTAGTAAAACCAGAGCAATAAAAAAGGCCACATCTGTGGCCTTTTTTATTGCGTATGGAAACCGTTGTTTTGCTACAGCCCAGCAGCGTCTCGCAATATATCTGCTTTATCTGTGTGCTCCCAAGTAAACTCGGGTTCGGTTCGACCAAAGTGACCATAAGCGGCACTGTTCTTGTAGATTGGTCGCAGTAAATCCAAGGTTTGAATAATCGCTTTAGGGCGCAGATCAAAGTGTTCTGCAACCAAGGCCTCAATTTTTGCTTCATCAATTTTGGCTGTACCAAAGGTGTTAACCATTAAGCTTACGGGCTTGGCAACGCCAATTGCGTAGGCAACCTGAACTTCGCACACATCGGCTAAGCCGGCGGCGACAACATTCTTTGCTACGTAACGACCTGCGTAGGCAGCTGAGCGATCGACTTTTGTAGGGTCTTTACCCGAGAACGCGCCACCACCATGGTGCGCAGCGCCGCCATAGGTATCTACAATAATCTTACGACCTGTAATGCCGCAGTCTCCGACTGGGCCACCAATCACAAAGCGCCCGGTTGGGTTGATTAAGTACTTGGTGTCCTTGGTTAATAATTCTGCTGGAATCGTAGGTTTTACGATTTCCTCGATGATCGCTTCTTCGAGATCGTCGTGCGAAATGGATTCATCATGTTGAGTCGATAAGACAATCGTGTCAATCGAGGCAGGCTTCCCGTCAACGTAGTGAACGGTAACCTGAGACTTTGCATCTGGACGTAGCCAAGGTAGGCTGCCGTTCTTTCGCAGTTCTGCTTGTCGTTTAACCAGTCTATGCGAATACTCGATTGGCATTGGCATGAGAACATCAGTTTCGTTACACGCATAGCCAAACATCAAGCCCTGATCACCCGCGCCTTGGTCAAGGTCAATACCCTCGCCTTCATTCACGCCCGCTGCAATATCTTCCGATTGAGCGTCAAGGGTAATCATCACGGCACAACTGCGATAGTCAAAACCAAGCTCAGACTCACAATATCCGATGTTTTTGATGGTTTCTCTCACTTTCTCAGTGATACCATCAAGGTTGTGTTTACTGCTGATCTCACCAGACAGAACCACTAGGCCCGTATTAACTAGAGTCTCACAGGCCACGCGCGAAAGCGGGTCGACGGCAAGAAAGTGGTCTAAAACTGTATCTGATATTTGGTCAGCAACCTTGTCTGGATGCCCTTCGGAAACCGATTCCGAAGTGAATAAAAAATCGCGCATAAGTGCACCTCGTGTCTTTACCTTTTCGTACTGTCTAAGGGTAATTTTTCAACAACGCGGGAGTTTACCACCCCTATAGGGTGAATGCGTTCAAGAACGCATTAAAAAACCAATAATTAGTGGAAATATCATGGTTAAAAGACTTAGAGCGTGGCTCTTTATTGCTTTTGGAGTAGTGTTGATGGGTATTGCCTTGGCGCCACTACTGCGAGCGGCATTGGGGATTGATGCACAAATTCAGATGAATTACTTCACGGTAATCACATTGTTGATTGGTGGACTGATGTGCGGCTTAACCGGAATGATTCTTTTAAGCCGAAAGTTACCCGCTTTAGGTCATAAAGCGAGCAGCGTCGACGCGAGCGAACGACGTTCAGCTGCTATACTTCATTTAAGTGGCCTGTTGATTTTTACCTGCGTGCCACTGCTTAACTTTTTCGCCTGTTATTGGTATTGGATCAACACCCGAGCGACTTCGTCGTTTCTCGATTATCACGGCCGCGAGGCAATCAATATGCAGATAGCAATTTACCTATATTTATTGGTTAGCTTGTTCCTTGCCTACATTTTCGTCGGCGTATTTTTGGTCTTAGCTATTTTGCTGTTCGCGTTTGCGGTGAGTTTATACGCAGCATCACAAGCGATACAGGGTAAGTGGTATCGCTATCCAGCCAATATTGCGACGATTAGCCGCGATCCAGCTTCTGCATAACTCGAGCAGCGGCGTCGATGGTGTCCGCAATGTCGTTTTCATTATGTGCCGCGGACACGAATCCAGCCTCGAAAGCCGATGGTGCTAAGTAGACTCCTTCGTCTAACATGCCGTGGAAAAATTGTTTGAATCGTTCAGCGTCGCAGGCCATAACATCGTCGAATGTTCGAACTTTTTCAGCCTCGGTAAAAAACAAACCAAACATGCCGCCGACACCATTAGTCGCAACCGGAATATCGGCCGCTTGCGCGACATTCTTCAGTCCAATGAGCAGGCTTTTAACTTTGGCAGTAAGGTTTTCAAAAAACTGAGGCGCTGAAATAAGACTGAGCGTTTTGATTCCCGCCGCCATCGCTACTGGGTTGCCCGACAGCGTGCCTGCTTGATACACGGGACCGTCGGGCGATATGTGATTCATGATGTCAGCGCGGCCGCCAAAAGCGCCCACGGGCATACCGCCACCAATGACTTTACCAAAACAGGTTAAATCAGGGGTAATACCAAACAAGCCTTGAGCGCCCTGTAAGTGCACGCGGAATCCGGTCATTACTTCATCGAAAATAAATACTGTTCCGTAGTCGTCACAGAGCTTACGTAGGCCTTCTAAATACCCAGACCTTGGCGAAATCAGGTTCATGTTGCCCGCCACAGGCTCGATGATAATGGCGGCGATCTCCTCGCCGACCTCGGCAAACAATTCTTTAGCTTGTTCCAAATTGTTGTATTCCAGAGTGAGCGTCTGTTCGGCTAGCGCTGCAGGAACGCCTGGAGACGTCGGTACTCCAAAAGTGAGCGCGCCTGAGCCAGCTTTTACCAGTAAGCTGTCTGAATGACCGTGGTAACAACCTTCGAATTTGACGATCTTGTCTCGACCGGTAAAACCGCGAGCCAGACGTAAGGCGCTCATGGTTGCTTCAGTTCCAGAGCTCACCATGCGGACCTTATCAATACTAGGTATGGTCTCGCAGATCATTCTTGCGAGTTCCGTTTCCAAAATAGTTGGCGCGCCAAACGATAATCCTTTGGCGGCTGTCTCTTGAACAGTTTGAATCACTTCAGGGTGAGCGTGACCTAAAATCATTGGCCCCCAAGAGCCAATGTAATCGATGTAGCGTTTATCTTCGCTATCCCACAAGTAGGCGCCTTTTGCTCGATCTATAAAAATCGGCGAACCGCCAACGCCTTTGAAAGCCCGAACCGGTGAATTGACACCACCTGGGATAAAGTTTTGCGCGTTTTCAAACAAATGCGAGTTGACTAAATGTTCGCTCATAATGGAATTCTCCAATGACTGAATCTAACTATTCGAGAGCGAGCATTCTATCTTATTGCGGTGAATAAGTGCTCGCTAAAAGCGGATTTGGCTTGGGGTTAGCAACGACTGGGCCGATTCTACAGTAGACACAAAAAAGGCGCTTTGCAGCGCCTTTAGAGTGGTAATGATGTTCGTGTTTGGCTTATTTCTTACCGTAACGAGACTTGAAGCGTCCTACTCGACCTTCAGTATCCATTACCTTCTGCTTGCCAGTGAAAAAAGGATGGCACTCAGAACATATCTCAACGTGTAAATCTTTGCCTAGGGTAGAGCCAGTTTTAAACGTGTTACCACACGCACAAGTTACTGAAATCTCACCGTAGTTTGGGTGTATATCTGCTTTCATGGTTGTTCTCCGATTCTGCGAATTCGTGATTTTGCGCGAATTCTTGGTCTGGGCGCGAGATACTAGGTCAAAGAACGCCTAAATACAAGCACTTGTGACGCTAAACTATGGTTCTGTTTTTTGCGTTTTCAAGCCTTATCGATTGCGTTACACCAGCGCACATAGTCAGCGACATCAATGGTTTCAGCGCGAAGACTAAAGTCGATGTTCTGCTGTTGCAGAGCGTTCCAATGGTCTGAGTTCTTAAAGTTATTTCTCAGGGTTTTGCGCCGTTGCCCAAATGCCTGTTTGACCAGTTCTGAGAACAGCAAATGGTTGGATACCGGTAGATCATTGTGTGGCAGTAATTGTGCCACTGCACTGGTGACTTTCGGCGGCGGGAAAAACGCTGTATTCGGTACGTTAAACAAATTGTCGACGCGAAATGCTTGTTGTACAACCACGCTGAGACGACCGTATTGCTTGTTGCCTGGCTCAGCGCTCAGCCGATCAATCACTTCTTTTTGCAACATAATGATCAATCTATCGATAATGGCGGTGTGGTTTAACAACATTATTAAGATTGGACTGGAAATGTTGTAAGGCAGATTGCCCACAACCTTTATTCGCTGGTTTTTGGTCAGCTTTAGTTCATCAAAATCGAACTCCAGAATATCGCCGCCATGAACTGACAAATTGGGATGATCCAAGGCTCGATCTTGCCAATATTGGATCAAATCACGATCGAACTCGACTAAATGCAAGCGGCAACCGACATCCAGCAAATGCTCGGTGAGCGCGCCTCGTCCTGGCCCGATCTCCAGCACTATATCGTCTTGCCGCACACCAACCGCATTGACGATTTTGCGAATAATGTTGGGGTCTTGCAAAAAGTTTTGCCCCAAGCTTTTACGCGGCGCATTGAATTGTTCGCTCATCAGTGTGTTCCTTTATTTGTTTGGCACACTCTTGTTTCGATCAGCATTGTGCTGCTGTGAAATAATCATTCGGGCGGCATCAAGTGCCGCGATCAGACCGCCAATATGCGCTTTGCCGGAACCCGCGATGTCCAGCGCGGTACCATGATCTACAGAGGTTCGAACAATGGGTAGACCAAGGGTAATGTTGGCGGCCTCGCCAAAGCTTTGGGATTTTAATACGGGCAAGCCTTGATCGTGGTACATCGCTAAGACCGCATCGCATTGATCTAACGAGCTAGGAGTAAACGCTGTATCGGCAGGAACGGGCCCTATTAGGTTTAAACCAGTAGCGCGTAGCTTTTCCAATGCCGGCTCAATAACATCGATTTCTTCGCGGCCTAGATGACCACCTTCGCCAGCGTGAGGGTTTAAACCACACACCATAATCCGTGGCGCAGCAATGCCAAACTTGTTGCGAAGATCTGTATCCAGAATGGAGCAAACTTGGCTTATTCGGTCTGCAGTTATCGCATCACTGACCGCGCGTAATGGTAGATGGGTGGTCAATAGCGCGACTCGTAGTTCGCCGCTCGCTAGCAGCATGACCGAGCGTTCGCTGTGTGTTTTTGCCGCCAAGTATTCGGTATGTCCAGAAAACGCGATACCCGCATCATTTATTACACCTTTATGCAGCGGGCCGGTCAGCATCGCGTCAAATTCACCGCTTAGGCAGCCATTTATGGCCGTGTCTAACATCGCCAACACGCCCAGAGCGTTGTCTGGATCAGGTGTTCCGCACACCTGTGGTGCTTTTACCGGCACGTCAATTACCGATAGTGACTCATACGCCTGTACGAACCTCATCAATTTGGCGCGAGCTTCAAGCGCATTTTTATCGCCTATGCAGACAATATCGTGTACGGAGTTATTCTCGGCGTATTGCAAGATGATGTCAGCACCGATACCCGCTGGTTCACCAAG
>CAZOIG010000282.1:0-8701 GCA_964579235.1 uncultured Gammaproteobacteria bacterium | reverse complement strand
CGCTGCTATTTCGAGCTGTAAATTAAATCAAACGCGAGTCTATATGAAATTCACTCAACACGATATAAAAGCCATGGAACAGCGCTATAGAGCGCATTTTGTTAACTCTTTAAGTGGTTTTAAAAGCGCCAATCTCGTGGGGACACGCAGTTCGTCGGGGTTGGATAACCTCTGTATTGTGTCGTCGGTGATTCATTTAGGTGCCGATCCTGCGCTCATGGCTTTTATTAATCGACCGCATACGGTTGAGCGGCATACTCTCGAAAACATCATGGAAACGGGCGTGTACACTCTCAACCAAGTTAATCTTGGTATCTATAAAAACGCGCATCACACCGCCGCTCGCTACGATCGTGATCAGTCTGAATTTGATATGGCAGGACTCACCCCCGTTGACGACGGTTACGCGGCACCTTATGTGCAAGAAAGCCGCGTGAGAATGGGCATGAGGTTGGTTGAAAAGCTTGATTTACAAGTCAACGGCACACATATGGTAATCGGCGAGATTCAGGAAGTGTTTGTCGAATCACCAGAATGGCTCAGCGAGGACGGCAAGCTTTCAGTCGAAGCGGCTGAAACGGTGAGCATCTCAGGGCTCGACGAGTATCACACGAGTACGAGCTTGGAACGTTTGCCCTACGCAAAGCCAAACAAATAGGTCAATTTTTTTTGAAAATCCCCTTGAACTTTAGCGAAGCAATCCTAAATGATTAGTGTCGGTGTCCCAAGGAGCCGATAAGACATTAACCCACAGCTCAAGAGAGTGTGTAAGTTAATGATTTTAAAATACTTTATTGCTTAATTAAGAATAAAAGGAGATACAAATGAATAGAATTGACCTAACCCCTCTTTACCGCAGCAGCGTTGGTTTCGATCGCTTTGAAACACTATTAGACGCGGCTTTCCAAACTGAAAAATCATCAGCAGGTTACCCACCGTACAACATTGAGGCGTTTGAAGAAAACCAATACGCCATCACTCTAGCGGTAGCCGGCTTTACGCAAGACGAGCTTGATCTGCAAGTAGAAAAAGGCGTACTTACAATCGTGGGCAAAAAAGAGCCCACCGAGAGCAAAGGCCAATACTTACATCAAGGCATTGCGACACGCGCATTTGAGCGCAAGTTCAACTTAGCGGATCACGTTGAGGTACAAGGTGCCGACCTTAAAGACGGCTTACTCACAGTGAGCTTGATCAAAGAGGTCCCAGAAGCCATGAAACCTCGCAAAATCAGCATAGGTTCTGGTGAGCAGGCTTCGGCCCGTGTGATCGACCACAAGCGCGACGAAGCGGCGGCTTAACTAAGCCCCGCAACGTCAAAAAAGGCAGGCTTCGGCCTGCCTTTTTTTATGCGTGCAGAATAATACAGCGCGCCCTGATCGCAGATCCTCTACAGAAACACCGATTTTGTTAAGCGCATAGCCCTAAAGCGCAGGTTTTGTATGTTCTGCGCTTAATGTTTCATGAAATTTCTGTGCAGCAGTAGTATTATCAGCCGTTGCTAAATCGCCAGTAAACCATCATTTAACACCATGTCTGAACCAGGTAGTCGAAAAGAGTTGGAGCAAGCCTTGCGCGCATTACGCACGGGCAACCAGCCGCTTGAACGCAGCCCTCGCCGTTCAATCGACGACATTGAGCGGCCGCAGCGGCGTCAGGCAAAGGTCTTAGGTGGCGACCCTTCTGGTGTAAAAAGTAAGTCTTTTGGACATACAGTGTGGTCCCGAATCACAACGTTTGGACTTATTAATACGGCGGCGGCGTTGATGGTAACGGTCATAATGGTGGCGTTTTTCTGGCCGACGAACCCAAAAGGCGTTAAAGAGATTGCATTGGCGGATGAACAATTAGAAGCCGCCAATTTTTATTCTGAGTCGCGCATCGACGATATTCCAGAGCTAACAGAAAGCGTAAATCAGACGTTTGTTCGCGAAACCGATATCGAACGCGCCGACGATTACCGCGAGCAAGAATACGTTGACTCGCGCACGGAAGAATTACTCGCGCAGGCAGAGATCTACCTCACCGAAGGCGCCTACACACATCCCGCGGGCGCCAACGCGAGCGAGGCTTATCAGCAAATTCTGGCGCTGAATCCCAACAATGTAGACGCGCAGCGCGGGCTTGATTACATTAAAGGACGTTTTCTAAGCACCGGCAGTGCAGCGGCACAAGCAGGCAATCTGACCGAAGCGCGATCAACCCTAGAGCGCCTTGGTGTGCTTGATGAAACATCACCCGAATACACTGAACTCGCTGGACTTATCGAAGCGGCTGAGATGCAAGCGCAGATCGCCCGATTGTTAGAACGTGCCGAATCAGCGTTTGCCGCCGAAAACTACATCTTGCCAGCGCAGAATAATGCTTGGTCATTTTACCAGCAGGTGCTTGAGTTAGACCCAGATAACACAGCCGCTCAAAATGGTCGTGACCGCGTCGCCAATACCTATATCCAACTCGCTAACGATGCTGCTTTGGCTGGTGAATACCAAGCCGCTGCGGGTTATCTCGCAACTGTCGGCGTGATTGATCCTAACAATGCCTCGATCCCAATCATCGAACAAATTATCAGCACCGCACAGCCCTTAGCTAATCGTGCCGCTGAAGCTGCGCAGAATAACTCGGCGCCAAACTCAACCACTCAGAACACTGTGACAGAGCCTGATTCGGCGCAGCAGTCACAGCAAAGCCCTGAACAAGACACAGATGGCTCACCGCAAACGGCTCAAACTGCTAATGAGGCTAATCAGACTGTTTCGCAATCACGAACACCAAGCCAAGAAGCTGCTGAGCAGGCGGCATTTGACCGTCAATACTTGGATCGAGGTTTGGCCGCTTACTATCAAGGTGATTACGACACAGCGGTCAGTTTATTAACCCCTTTGGCTGACAAAGGCATTTCGCGAGCCCAATTTAGGATTGCCTATATGCATTACTTAGGTCGTGGGTTTGAGCGAGACCGTAACGAGGCAGATCGAATCATTCGCGCTGCCCTACCCGCCATTCAGCAATTTGCCGCAGAGGGTCGCGCATGGGCTCAATCTGACTTAGGTAGTTTGTATGAAGACGGCTTAGTCTTGCCACGCGACTACAAAGAAGCCGTGTTTTGGTATAGAGCCGCCGCAGAACAGGGTTATGCGGGCGCTCAGACTAACTTAGGTATCCTGTATGCGCGCGGTTTGGGCGTGACCACCTCGCGCAATACCGCCATTGAATGGTTCGAGAAAGCTGCGGCACAAGGCGATGCCGCTGCCACACGAAACCTAGAGGCGCTCGGTGTTAACTGATTGAATCGGGCGTGAACAGCTCAGAATCGTAGTCAGGCTCTGGGTATTTAGGTTGCATCGACTCAATGGTTTCCAAAACAATTTGATTGATTACGGCGTCTCGAAACGAGCGATTTTCAGCGGGCACGATGTACCACGGTGCGGAGTCACTGCCGCAACGTTCGATAGCGGTTTCAAACGCATCCATGTACGCCTTCCAATGCTTGCGCTCGTCTAAATCGCCAGGATTAAACTTCCAGTTTTTGTCAGGCAAAGCAAGCCGACGCTTAAAGCGCTCGAGTTGATACTCTGGGCTAATATTCAGCATGATCTTAACTACTTTAGTGCCACGATCTTGCAAGGAGCTTTCAAACGAGTTGATGTAGTCATAACGGCGCTCGATCTCCTCTGCGCTCGCCCATTGATGGACTTTAACGATCAACACATCTTCATAATGCGAGCGGTTAAACAGCGTGATTTCGCCCTGCGCTGGCACTCGTTTATGAATTCGCCAAAGAAAATCGTGCGACATCTCTATATCAGTTGGCTTTTTGAACGAATGAATTTGGCAACCTTGCGCATTTAGCCCAACGGTGAGTTTCTCAATGGTGCTGTCTTTGCCTGCTGCATCCATAGCCTGCAACACCAACAGCACCGATTGTTTGCTTTCGGCATACAGCGCTTCTTGTTGCTCTTTGAGCGCATCGCTGAGCTCAGATTTTAATGCCTTGAGTTCCTTTTTGGATCGGCCCTGATCCACATCGGTATCGAGACTGGAAATGTTTGGACGACGGCCTGTGTAGCGAAAGTCTGAAGTGTTGAGTCTGGTCACGTGATCTCCTAGAAAATCAGCTTAAGTTATTGGTTGAATCAGGTGCAACACACGCATGGTATTGATAAACTCTAGGTATTGCAAAGCGCGTCTATTTATCGACTTTTTATGCGCACTTTTACCCGCACTGTCTATCCGCGCCTTACCCTAACCGAAAGAGCATTCTGTCCACCTTAACGCATGTCACAAAAAACACTTCTCAGTGTCTCTCATTTGTCTTGCCAACGAGGTGATAAAACACTGTTTCAAGACATCAACTTCAGTGTTGAGCCCAGCCAATGCTGGCACATTGTTGGTGGTAATGGCTCTGGCAAAACCAGTCTATTGCGCCAGCTCGCTGGACTCTTAGATGGTCGCATAGACTATCGCGATGATGCTTCAGATACGCCGGTACAGGACGCCGCCATTACTTGGCATGCATCACCCAACGCCCAAGCCCCTTATTTTGCTTACCTCAGCCATAGCGACGGCCTAAAACCCGAACTCACCGCCTTAGAGAACCTTCGCTTTTACGCAGACTATTTTGGACTCCCGAGATCAGTGGATCTTGACGAACAATTGTTTCAAGTTGGTTTGCTGGAGTGCGCCGATGTTCCCGCAAAAAGCATGTCGTTTGGGCAGAAGCGGCGCTTGAGCTTGGCGAGGGTGGTGTTAGCCAAACAGAATGTTTGGATGTTAGATGAGCCCTTAACCGGCATCGATATCAATGGCCGTGCTTTGTTTATCGGCTTGTTTGAAGCTCACTTAAAGGCTGGCGGCAGTATTATTCTCACTCATCATCAAAGCTTACGCGACAGCGCTCTGAGCCCTTACTTGCAGGAGCTGTCTATCCAATGAACACTTTTTTGCTGTTTTTCAAACGTGAGTGCCAATTGCTGATGCGCAACACCAGCGCCATCGGCCAACCACTTAGCCTATTCGTTTTGATTGCGATGCTGTTTCCATTCAGTGTACCCGCCGACGCCTTGGGCGAATCAGGTGTGCTCAGTCAATTTGGCGGCAGCGTGATTTGGGTCGCTGTATTACTGGCGTTAATGTTGAGCTTAGACGCGTTGTTCAAAGACGATTTACGCGACGGCTTAATCGAACAATGGTTGTTGGGTCATCGCTCTTTGGCGCTCGTGGTGTTTGGCAAAGTAGCCGCGCATTGGTGCACCACTGGCATCGCCTTGGTATTGATTGCGCCGCTGATCGCGGTCACCTATTCTTTGGATTGGCAGTTGTTTGGTGTGTTGGCAATGAGTTTACTGTTGGGTACGCCAAGTATCTTGTTGATCGGTGCAATTGGCGCTGCGTTAACCGTCACTTTAGAGCGCAGCGGATTACTGATCACGGTTGTAACTCTACCTTTGACGATACCTGTTTTAATATTCGGAGCAAGCAGCTTGGGCAGCAGCGCACAAGGCTATAGTATAGCGACCGAAATGTACGCTTTAGCGGCCATTGCGGTGTTGTGCATCACGCTCGCACCGCTGGCGATCGCGGCCGCTTTGCGGCTGACTATTGAGTAGCTTCGTCGCATCCGACCGCCCTGCTCAGCAAGTACACTTTAAGTAGAGGATATTGTGTTTTCCATTTTAAACCGCTTTTACCATCAACTCGGCTCACCAAAGGAGTTTTACCCTTTGTCGAATTGGATGACGCCCTTGTTCGGAGTACTCGCCTTAGTATTGTTTATCCCGGGTGCGTACTTAGGCTTGGTGGTTGCCCCCTCTGATTACCAGCAAGGCGATAGCTACCGCATTATTTTCGTTCATGTGCCAGCAGCTTGGTTATCGCTAATGATCTACATGATCATGGCAACAGCCGCCGCCATAGCGCTTATATGGCGAATGAAAATGGCCTTTGCTGTGGTGATTTGCTCGGCACCGATAGGCGCCGTATTCACCGCTCTGGCGCTTATTACTGGCAGCATATGGGCCAAACCTACGTGGGGCGCGTGGTGGGTTTGGGACGCTCGTTTGACGTTTGAGCTGATTTTGCTGTTTTTATACATGGGTATCTTTTCCATGTATCACGCCTTTGACGATCGCAGAGTTGCCGAACGCGCCACGGCACTGCTCACCGTAGTCGGCGTAGTGTTAGTGCCTATCATTCGTTACTCGGTGGTTTGGTGGAGCAGCTTGCATCAAGGCGAAAGCGTGTTTCGCGACGGTGGGCCGGCCATGCCAGCCAGCATGCTCACGCCGCTGCTGTTAATGGCGGCAGCAGCGTCATTCTTTTACGGCTATAGCTTATTTTTAAATCTGCGTGCGCACGTGCTTGAGCAGAATCACGATAAACAATGGGTTCAGGATTTAACTCAGCAGTGGATAGACCAAGAGGAGCGTAAAACATGACGTTCAGTGAGTTTTTATACATGGGCGGCTATGCGCCCTACGTTTGGAGTTCCTGGGGTATTTGCATGACCGCAGTTATCCTAATTTTCATCCTCGCTAAGCGCCGAAATGCTAAAATTCGGCACCGTTTAATCGTGACTCTTCAACGCAAGGAGAAGTACAACTTATGAGCCCAACTCAGAAACGCAGATTAACTACTGTGAGTCTGCTTGTACTCGGCATGTCAGCCGCTACTTTTTTAGCGCTTCAGGCAATGAACAGCAGTATTGAGTTCTTTCTAACGCCTTCGGAAGTCAAAGCCGCGACGATCACACCCAACCAGCAGTACAAAGTAGCCGGAATCGTTAAGAAAGGCTCGGTGGAACGTTTGGAAGATGGCGTTACACAGGTGTTCGTAGTCACCGATTGCGAAGAAGAAGTGAGCATTCAATACACCGGCATTCTGCCCGATTTGTTCCGCGAAGGTCAGGCGATTATCTCGGCTGGTACCTTTCGCGCCGACAAGTCCTTGGTGGCCAATCAAGTGTTGGCTAAGCACGACGAGAACTATGTGCCAAAAGAGGCCGCTGAAGCCATGATGCTCGCCCAAGCAAACAAGTGTGAGCTGAGCGAAGGAAAGATTGAAATATAGTTTTACTTGCACGCCTATTCGGGCTACCAAGCAAAGCCAAGCCTAGAGTTGCAACACGTGATACGCGGCTCTAACAACACAGCTTTTTAAACCGTACTATTTTGCGCGCAATAACAGCGCCAGCGGAGTTATAGACGATGTTAGGTGAATTAGGCCAGTTTACGTTGGCATTAGCGTTGGTGTTATCCATCGTACAATGTGTCGTGCCATTAATCGGTGTTGCCAAGGGCAATACTGCGATGATGAATTTTGCGCGCAGCGCCACTTACGCGCAATGCCTCGCTGTGGTCGCTGCTTACTCGATTTTGACCTACGGCTTTTACTTAAACGATTTCTCAATCGCTTACGTCGCCAATACCTCCAACCTAGAACAACCGCTGATGTATCGGCTGTCAGGCGTATGGGGCGGGCATGAGGGCTCACTGTTACTCTGGTTGCTTATGCTGAGCGGTTGGGCGGCGCTTGTTGCTCGTTTTAGCCACGATATCCCCTTAGAGATGATCTCGCGTGTGCTGGCTGTGTTGGGCTTTGTCAGTGTTGGCTTCGTCGCGTTCACGCTGTTTACCTCGAGCCCGTTTGAGCGCATTTTCCCAGTCCCCTTAGATGGCCGTGAACTAAACCCGCTGTTGCAAGACCCTGGGTTTTTGATTCATCCCCCCATGCTGTACATGGGCTATGTGGGCTTTAGCGTGGCGTTTGCCTTTGCGATTGCCGCCATTATGGGTGGAAAATTGGACACCGCTTGGGCTCGTTGGTCACGACCTTGGACTTTAACCGCTTGGCTGTTCCTGACTATCGGCATTGCATTAGGCAGCTGGTGGGCCTATTACGAGCTTGGTTGGGGTGGCTGGTGGTTCTGGGATCCAGTTGAGAACGCCTCTTTTATGCCATGGTTGGTAGGCACAGCACTTATTCATTCTTTGGCGGTAACGGAAAAGCGCAGTGCGTTTAAATCTTGGACCGCATTACTGGCGATTCTCGCGTTCTCACTGAGCTTGCTCGGCACGTTTCTCGTGCGCTCTGGCGTGTTAACCAGCGTGCATTCATTTGCAAGTGATCCAACTCGCGGGCTCTTCATCTTAGTGTTTCTGGTGATCGTCATTGGTGGGTCCTTGGCTTTATTTGCTGCTAAAGCCCACACACTAACGTCGTCGACCGAATTTAAGCCTCTATCGAAAGAGAGCGCCCTATTCACCAATAACGTGCTGCTGATGAGCACGGCGTTTATGGTCTTAGTGGGCACGCTTTACCCGCTAATTATCGACGCCCTGACGGGTCAGAAGTTATCAATTGGCCCACCCTACTTTGATTCGATGTTCGCCATTCTGATGATTCCGTTGGCCATCATTGTTGGCTATGGATCGATGGGGCGTTGGAAACAGGATAATGCCAGCCGTTTTGTTAAGCCTACCGTTATTATCTTGGTGTTGTCGGCTATTTTGTCTGGGATTTTTACGTCTCAGCTGTCTGTTGCGGAATTTAAATGGTCTGGGTTCTTAGGCTTAGGGCTTGGTATTTGGGTGTTAATCTGGTCGCTATTGGCAGGTTTTGAGCGCTTGCAGTATCAAAACGACAAGCTCAATGCGATTCGCACCACGCCCGCGTCGGTCTGGGGCATGATGGTGGCGCACAT
>CAZOIG010000281.1:0-2115 GCA_964579235.1 uncultured Gammaproteobacteria bacterium | reverse complement strand
GTTTGTGCAAACGATATGAAGTTAATAATGACCATCGCGAGTTGCACGGCGCATTGCTCGACGCGGAGATTTTAGCCGACGTTTACTTAATGATGACTGGTGGTCAAACCATGTTAACCCTCGACGCGGCATCCAGAGACCTGGGCGGCGTCGAAGGTCAGTCTAGCGTGGACTTTTCACAGCTGAATTTAGTCGTGCAAAAAGCCGATGAGCGAGAATTGCAGCAACACCAAGAGTGGGTGTCTAAACTCAATGATAATGTCGACGGTGAGTCGGTGTTTGCGAAACTCGAGGCCACAGAGCACTTGCATTAGATCGCTGCGGTGCTCTGTTTAAACGCGGCTAAACGTGACGACATCGCAGCCCAAATTTTCTGTTATTCTACGAATGTCTAGAGAATTCGCATCGACGCCCAGCCTGCTTTTCCGCCGCGTGTGATTTGAATTACTTCGAGCCTAGTCAGATTGTATTTTCAGTGATCGCTACAGAGCCCTCGAGTAAAGACCCTGACTAGACCGGCAGAACCCAGCGATACCCCAAGGATTTATGAGCGATATTTCTAAACTCAAAAAGCTTTCCAACTATGACCTTTCAGGTTTTAGTTTGGCGGGCAGTGATTTAGCTAACGCGAATTTACAAAATGCCAAGCTCAGCGGGGCTAATCTTGCCGGTGCCGATTTATCAGGGGCGGACCTGACTCAAGCCGATTTAACGGGTACAAATCTTTCTGGCGCGGACCTTTATCAAACTAAGTTTGCTGGAGCGCGCCTCAATGGCGCAGACCTGAGCAATACCGACTGCACAGCTGCGAATTTTCTCGATGCAGCCATGCGCGGTGTCGATTTAAGCGGTGCAAAACTTGCGCAGGCAACGTTGACCAATGCCAGCCTTAACAGCGCCAACTTCTCGTATTCAGATTTATCGGAAGCGAACTTCAAGAATGCTCAACTGTCTGGCGCGCAGTTCTTTAAAGCCATTTTGCATCGCAGCATATTTGAAGACGCCAAGTTGTTTGGAGCAAGTTTGCAGCATGCCAATTTACGTAATGCCATTCTACGCGGCGCAGACCTTACTGCGGCGCGCTTCAGAGACAGTGACTTAAGTGACTCTGATTTACTCAAAGCACGGCTAGGCAGTGCAGATTTTAGTAATGCGATATTGAACAACGCGAACTTCGAGGAAGCCCAACTTCGTGCGGCAGTATTTTCTGGTTCGCAGGTACTATCAAGCAATTTTGCGGGAGCGAACATCGCCAACAGCCGTATGAGCCGCAGCGATTTTACCGGTTCAACGATGGAAGAGGCCGATCTATGGTTTGCTCAGGTTTCCTCGACCAAGTTTGAAGAAACCAACTTGAAAGCGACTAATCTGTTAGCAACAGGCTTGAACAAAAAATACACCTTGAGTGAGTTTCCAAGCGTGCAGTTTTCGCGCAGCACAAAATGGGATACCGAGCAGATATCACGCAACGTGATTACCGCTGCGCAAACAGAGAAAATTGAGGAAGAGTTTAAGCGCCATACGTTTTTATCGCGCTTATTAAGGTTCGACTTTAGCTAGTCTCTCTTTTCGCAATCAAGCCCGACTCGAGTTGCTGGTCTACGTAAGTTGGGCGATAGACAGACCTTAAAGCACCGCGAGTAGTAAGTTGCGAGCAATTAGTCTTTGAGCATGTGAGAGCAGCTTACTGCGAAATGGGCGTCAATTGAGGAAGACAAATTACTCTGTTTGCAGGGTGGCATAAGCAAGCTCAATGAGACCCAAAAAAGTGGGCAAAAATCCTAATTTAGCGCTTGACCTGATTTAACACTCCGAGTACATTACGCGCTCCTTTCGAGGCACGGGGCTATAGCTCAGCTGGGAGAGCGCTACACTGGCAGTGTAGAGGTCGGCGGTTCGATCCCGCCTAGCTCCACCAAGAGCAAGGTAAGCTCTGGTTTTGTCCAAGTCGGTTGCACTGATTTAGGCAAAATATTCGCACAACGAGTATTTACTCGAAGTAGCATTGGCCGATGTTACGCTGTGTTGAGTAGCCAAATGAAGGAATAGACGTCCCCATCGTCTAGAGGCCTAGGACACCGCCCTTTCACGGCGGTAACAGGGGTTCGAATCCCC
>CAZOIG010000280.1:0-2927 GCA_964579235.1 uncultured Gammaproteobacteria bacterium | reverse complement strand
TAAGAGAGTAATTGCATTTATAGATCCCCCTAAACAATGCATTTGATGTGTGCTTAAATCGACCATTACACGACGCATAACAGCCGATTTAGCGAGACGCCTTCCCGACTAACCCAGTTCAGTAAGACCTGATTAAAAATTGAGCTAGCGAGAGACTTATAAGCCATAAACAAGACATATCTACGACTCGCCCCTAGTTTTGCGCTCAAGCAGTGGTTTTGTCAAACCTGTTTTCCTAAACGAGGACAACATTAATTTAGTTATCCTTTCTTAGTCTTAGGATGTTTGGGAGGATCGGTAGGAGACATTGTTCGATGCGCAATGCTTTGGTTGTGGCATGTTAGTAAGTCGGGGTGCCTTCGCTGTAGATGATCAGGCGCCAATTTAATCCTCAATCACATGCAATAAATTCGCGGTTTCTAAGGTCTTGTAAAGACAAGATCAAGAAATCAGATTTAAGCAGAGCCGCTATTGGTACTGCTGCGAATTCAAAGCATGAAGAAATACGCCATTATATTGTTGCTGCTGATTGGGGTTGGCATTGCCCTGAGCATCAGCCTTTTTACCCAAGAGCAGCGCCTCGACCAGACGGTTTTCCAACAAACTACTGAGTCGATTCGTAACCTGCAGTCGTCGGACAAAAACCTATCTTTGCTGTTGTCACGCTCGCGCTACAACATTGGCTTTGACCATGAACAGCTTTATGACGTCAACTACGAGATCAGCGACGAGTTTGATAACCTGCGTTTCGACGCATTATTTGAAGAGTCAGAGGCGAGCCCGCGGTTGAGTGAGGCAATTAATCGCTTTTACGATCAAGTCATTACGCGTGAAGAGGGTCTCGAAACCTATGTGGCGAGTAACGAGTCCTTACTGGCTAATCTTGAGCGGATCAAGGAGCTTTCTGCTGTGCTGCTTGACGCCAGCCAATCCAATGAAATATCAGCCACTCTCTTTACCGTTGATCGCAACACCGCACAGTTATTGAATCTTGCTTTAAGTGACAAAGCACAAGCTTCCGCAAATGCTCAAGGGCTGAGTTTGGAGCTGCTCAATACTAGCCAAGTAGACGCGTCAGTGGGCCTGAGCGAATCCGTAGAGCAGTACAACCTCGCGGTTGCGCGGGTCAATGATCTGTTCTCTAGCAATACCCAGGATTTTCAAGCGTTGAGCGACTTGCAGACGGGAAGCTTACTGGATGCGATTGAGAACGAGTACACGGCGTACCACAATCAAGGCATTCAAAATGCTCAACGCAACCGCAATCTATTGTTTGCATACGGCGCGGCATTACTGCTTGCTCTACTGTTTTTTGCTTGGCGCATTCGACAAAACTATTTAAATCTTGAGCAAGAAGTTGCGGCGCGAACCGTTGAGATCCAGTCTGCGTATCAGGCATTGCAAGAGTCGCAGGAACAGTTGATCCAGTCAGAAAAAATGGCGTCGTTGGGGCAAATGGTTGCCGGTGTAGCGCATGAAATTAACACTCCTCTAGGGTACGTAAGCAGTAATGTGGAAACCCTGCAGGACAACCTCAACGATGTTTCGGCGGTGTTCAATGAGTTGGATGGTTTGAATGAGTCTGTACGTGCCCAGTCTCGAGATAAGAAAGAAATAGGCCAGCGAATTGTTAGCCTACTTAAAGCGTACAAGGAGTTCGACACGGTTGAGCTGATGAATGAATCGCAGCAGCTGTTGAGCGATGGTGCCTATGGCTTGAGCGAGATATCTCAATTAGTGAGTGGTCTTAAAGACTTCTCGCGGCTTGATCGACAAGCGAATGAAAACGTCAGTTTGAATGACTGCCTTAAAAGCACGCTGACCATCGCAAGCAACCAAATCAAAGAAAACAATGTGCGTGTTGAAACGGACTTAAACGATATTCCCAATATTGATTGTGTGCCGTCTAAGCTCAACCAATTGTTTCTTAATATCATTACTAATGCTTGTCAGGCGATGCAGAAAATTGGTGGCGTTTTAGCTATCTCTACCGAAGCCGACCAACAACAGATCAAAGTCCGTTTTGCCGATCAAGGCGAGGGCATGAGCCAAGCTACGCAGCAAAAAATGTTCGACCCATTTTTCACCACAAAGGAGATTGGTCAGGGCACTGGCTTAGGTATGTCGATTGCCTACAAGATCATCGAAGCGCACAAAGGCTCGATTGATGTTGAATCGGCTCCCAATGTAGGCACCACCATTACCGTCAGTCTGCCGATTGCGGCTTAACACTGACCCACCTTGATATTCGTATAACCCCGTCAAATTCAACACAACCAAACATGCCAAAGCCGAATACCCATACTGTTTTATTTGTCGATGATGAGCCACGCGTTACCGGCGCTCTGAAGGCGATTTTCCGCCGCGACTATACGGTACTCATTGCCAATTCAGGCACTGCTGCGCTGGAGTTACTCGAGGAGCACCGTGTAGATGTGATCGTCAGCGATCAACGCATGCCTGAGATGTTGGGGAATGAATTGCTCGCTACGGTAAGCCAGCGCTACCCTCAAACTATGCGGATACTGCTTACCGGCTTTATGGACCGCCAAGCAATCGTCGATTCAATCAATGAAGGTGAGGTCTATCGTTTCGTCAATAAGCCATGGAAGAATGACGAGATTAAACAAATGGTCGCCGAGGCGGCGGCTGCATCAGATGTGCCGTTTGCACCAACGTCCGTGCCAACGACCGTGCCAACGTCCCTGCCACAGCTCGGCTCTGGTGACGGCACAAGCAAGGGTTTAAACGCAAAGACCGAGTCTACTCTTAGCCCCGAAGCGATTGAGGTCACTAAATCGTCCATCGCGAAAGCCATGTTGATGATAGAGAAACAACAGGAAGTTCGACATCAAATCCGCAAGTTTTGCCAAGACCAAGACATCATGGTGTACGGCACACAGAGTGTAGATCAAGCCTTGGCAGCC
>CAZOIG010000279.1:0-8079 GCA_964579235.1 uncultured Gammaproteobacteria bacterium | reverse complement strand
TAGGACTGGCAGTCTGAGCACAAACCGTAAAGATACAGCGAGTGGTCTTGCAAATCGAAATTGTGTTTTTTGGCTGCTTGGCGCTGCCGTTCCTCAATTTCAGGATCGTAGAACTCCGTCACCTTATTGCACTTGACGCACACCATATGGTCGTGATGCTCGCCATCATCCAGCTCGAACACCGAGCGGCCACCTTCAAAATTATGGCGTAACACCAAGCCCGCGTCTTCAAACTGCGTCAGCACTCGATACACCGTAGCAAAGGCAATATCTTCGCCAGCATCCAACAGACTTTTATACACATCCTCAGCTGAAAAATGACGATTTTTGTCGCCCTCTAAAACAGCCAAAATACGCAATCGCGGTAAGGTAGTTTTGAGTCCTACATTTTTTAGATCTTGGCTATTGGGCATGGTTTCGTCGATAAATATTATTTAGGTGAGTATAAGTCACGGTTGATTGGCACTGTGTGCAATCCTGCTCAATCCTTTGTTAGGGGGTCAATATTAGCATTTTGTGTGGCGCGACACAGAGCAAGTTCAGGCGAAAACAATTAACTTCCGATCGCTTGCCGAGTTAACAGCTGCTTGAGGTCTTGTCGATTGCTGACCCAGGTCATACCGAGTCCACGCACCGACGCCCACACTGGGTTGCTATTAAGAAACGCAGAGTTAAGCAAGCTCATGGCTTGATCGGTGGCCACATTATCTTGTTTACGCCGTTGTTCATAGTCGGCGAGCAAGGAGGTGACCTCGGTCGCTGTGTCGCTGGCCTCGTCGCATAAGCTTCCAATTAGGCATTGAATATCTTTAAAACCCAAATTGGCGCCTTGCCCAGCCAAAGGATGAATGCTGTGCGCTGCATCACCCAATAACACTACTCGACCACTAAAGTAACGTTCGGCGGCGCAGCTGCGTAAGGGAAACGCCTGCCGTGGGCTCGCCAAAGACACCTCACCAAGCTGGTGTTCGAGTGTCTCAGCCAGTTCTAGGCAAAACTCATCGTCGTCTAACGCCAATAAATATTGCGCTCGCTCATCCTTCGCACTCCAAACGATCGAGCAGTAGTTGTCCGCCAAAGGCAATACACCCAAAGGACCATCTCGCAAAAAGCGTTGCCAAGCGGTGTCTTGGTGAGCAAGACTGCTATGGATCTTTGCCACTATTCCGAGTTGCTCATAACTGTGCGAACTGCTACTGATCTTTGCCAAACGACGTAACCAAGAATTCGATCCATCAGCGGCCACAATCAAAGGCGAGCTTAAATCGTATTCAGCGGTACGCAACGTAGCGCGTTCGCAGCGGCTACTATTGCCAAGCAAATGCGTGATTTGTGTGTCGAAATAACAATCTAAATTATCGTGCTCTAACAGTTTTTGTTGCAGTACATAGTTGCAATAAATACTGTCGACCATATGCCCGAGATGTTCGGTCTTAGCGCCGGCGTCGGTAGCGTTAAACTCAAGTTCCCCAGTGCTTCGCTCATCCCACACGAACATACGCTTATAAGCAAAGCAACGCGCGGCATCTAAACCTTCAAAAACACCCACGCACTCCAGCAAACTGGTTGCCAGATGCCCCAGAGCAACCACGCGTTGATTGCTCACTTCTGGATAACTCAGCATCGATGCTCTATCGATGATAGCGACTCTTTGATTTGGTAGGCTTTGTGCCGCTAAAGACGCGAAGGTCGCGCCAATCAGCCCAGCACCCACAACGATCAAATCGTAGTTATGAGCCGCTTGATCAGATGGCTTAATAGGTGGCAATTTGGCTGACATAGAAGAGGATTGAGAAATATCGGTCTCAGAAGTCGAAACTAATTCGAACAGGTCGGCCAGATCAGCAGCTCGTTAACCTGCCATCAGCGCTTCGATATCGTCAACTGATTTGACCACATCTTTCGTCAGATTTTCATAACCGTCTTTGGTGATCAAAATATCGTCTTCAATTCGAACCGCAATATTATGCCAGCGCTCTTCTACGTTATTGGCCGGTGACACGTATATTCCCGGCTCAACCGTATAGGCCATTCCAACTTCTAATTCACGCCAATTGTCTTCGATTTGATAGTCGCCAACATCATGCACATCCATGCCCAACCAGTGACCTGTTTTGTGCATGAAAAACTGCGTGTAGGTCTCTTTTTCTATCACTTCGTCTAAAGAACCAGATAACAAACCAATATCTATCAGCCCCTCTGAAATAGTCTTTACCGTAGCCTCATGCGTTTCGTTCCATGCGACACCAGGCTTACTAACATCGAATGTGGCTTGCTGTGCAGCCAAGACTACTTCGTAGATGGCTTTTTGCTCTGCAGAAAACTTGCCATTTACAGGAAAGGTTCGTGTGATATCCGCCGCATAACAGCCGTATTCGGCGCCTGCATCAATCAGCAGCAAGTCACCATCGTTCAAAATGTCATGGTTTTCGTTGTAGTGCAAAATGCATGCGTTCGCACCACCTGCGACAATCGAGGGATAGGCATTGTAGTGACTGCCCTCTTTGCGGAATACACATTCCATCTCGGCTTGAACCTGATATTCATACATTCCAGGCTTGCAAACCTGCATGGCTCGAGTATGGCCCGCAGCGGACATCTTACCCGCTTTGCGCATGAGCTCGATTTCGTCTTTGCGTTTAATCAAACGCTGTTCATGCAAAATGTGATTCAAATCGACAAACTCATAAGGCGCATGCTTACCCTGGCGTGCACCTTGTTTAATTTGATTCATGTAATCCAATAGTTGCGCATCAAAGCCAGGGAAACGCCCCACAGTGGTGTAAACCTTGGCTTTTTCCTCCATTAGACCAGGCAAAATATCGTCTAAGTCGGTAATCGGAAACGCATCATCCGCACCAAAGGCGTCCACTGCGCCCTCTAAACCGACCCGTCGACCATCCCACATTTCCTTAAATGGATCACGCTCTCGACAAAACAGAATAAATGGTCCCTGCTTGCGCGACGGGCAAATAACCGCAACCGCCTCAGGCTCTTCAAAACCGGTCAGGTAATAAAAATCGCTATCAGGGCGAAAACGATAATCCACATCGCCATTACGCCACTGAACTTGGGCTGTTGGCACAATCACGATATCGTTCTCGCCGATTTGATTGAGAAGTTCTTGGCGACGGCGTTGGTAGATTTCTTTGTTCATAATGCGTTCTAGGGTTTCGGTTCGCTGATACCAGCTGGTTGAATTTATCGTTAATCAAAAATTATTGCACAGTACTGGGAGCAGCGGACGCTTTTTCGGCGTAAACAAACTCAAACACGAGTTGGCTTCCAACTTTGACGTACTCATGCAGTTCAGTCAGCGCCCAGTCTTCTTCATCCTCATCAGCCGAGCCCGCGGCGGCTTCAGAAATATCGATAAAGTCTCGTACAATTTCAGGGCCGTTGCTCGGCAATTGGTCGATGCTGAACGAGTCGTTATGCAATAGGCCTAAAACATACCCTTTACACCATGCCGCTAGTTCATCGGTACGCCAGTCGAGACGTTCGTCATCGTTTGGCAGCAGCAAGTCAAATGACTCGGCATCGCCAAATAACATATCGCTGGTCTCTCGATACAGTTCGTGGACCTTGGCAGAGAGATTACTAAACCGAGAATCCGACTGATTTGCATTGGGCTCAATCAACTTGAGCATATCTGGGGTCTGCCCACTCTTTAAGTGATTAACAATAGCACCCGCGATAATCCCATGGACTTCACTGGCGGTAACCTCTACCTGAGCCAACTCTAAAATAAGGCCCAACTGCGAATAATGATCTTGTTCCGACACACTCAACCTGCTGAAAATTTTGATTTGAAGGGGCTATTCTAACTGATGCTCATGAGATATGGCATGCAAAGCGAACTGACAAAACCGCGAACGCGGTTGACCGTCTCGGCTGCTTGGCCTTACTATTACCGCAAAAGTGTTTAGGGGTTTTCCATGGAAGCAGATTTAGGCAGCTTAGAAAGGCGTATCGAGACTCTTATCGATGAATGCCGTCGGTTGAGCACCGAAAATCGATCACTGCGCACGGAACAAACGGCGCTGGTTGGTGAAACCACCCAATTGCGGGAAAAGAATCGCCTTGCCTGCAGTCGCCTAGAGCGAATTGTAGAAAAACTGAAACTACTCGAAGAGCAGTAGTAGGACCTAACACTCAGGCTGAGAGACACTATGACAAGCAAAGGCGTAAACATATCTATTCTTGGGCGAGAGTTCTCAGTCGCCTGCCCACCCGATGCACAGGATGATTTGTTGGAAGCGGCTCGGTATCTCGACTCCTCGATGAAAGAAATTCAAAAGACCGGCAAGATCATCGGCAATGAGCGGACCGCTATCATGGCGGCACTCAACATAACCAATGATTTACTCAAGCTTCAAAAGAGCACTGCGGGCCAAGCCCAAGCACAGGCACGCCTGAGCTCCTTGCAAGAAAAAATCGACGACGTACTGCGCGAAGCGAAAATCAATTAGCACTACGCGACTCACTCTAAAGTGGTCGACGAGCCTGTAATTGTGCGGCAGGGTCACAATATTCGGCAAACGAAGCGAATATCTGCATTAAGCCGACGAAACAATCAATGCGCATTGATATCGCACTGCTATACTCCGCTTCGGCGTTGCCTGTGGTGTTAGTAAGTGTTTCTAATCCCTTAGAACCTAGTCTTTTTACCCGGGAGTTATACCGTGAGTTGGCGTGATCAATTCTGTTTTCAGCTATTGAACCCGATGCTCATTATCGATTCCCACTTGAACCACTGGTTCAAGGCACCAAACGCGGTACGGCATTTACGGGTAACGCTCTGATTTTTTTATGAGTTTAAGCAAGCGGCAAATTCGAAAAACGGTTGTGGCCCAGCGCAGCCAAATGACGCAGCAACAACTCGATTCTGCGGCATTGAAACTTGCACTCACTGCGCGTGGCTATGCACCTCTAATGCGTGCCGAGCGCATAGCAAGCTACATTCCCGTTCGTGGAGAAATCTCCCCGCAACAGATCATGCGCAGCATTGCCCCCACTAAAAGCTATCTGCCGGTTATCACCGACTTCAAGGCAGGCGCAATGAAATTCTGTGAGGCCGAAACAGCAACTCTGCGTCAGCCCTTGCACAAGCAACACCTTATCAGCAATGTACCGCTGAACTGTTACGGCATCCCAGAACCAGTGGTCAACCAAACCCCGATCAATCCAAGGATGCTGGATGTCGTACTAGTGCCTTTGGTTGCCTTCGACACAGCGCGGAACCGCTTAGGCATGGGCGCTGGATTCTATGATCGCGTCTTTGAATTCAAGCTATGGTTGCCTGCCTGCAAGCGCCCGTTACTGATTGGTCTTGCGCACGATTTTCAAGAAAGCAATGATATCGATGCAGCATCGTGGGATGTGCCACTTGATGTTATTATTACGCCCTCAAAAATTGTCGGTCACGATAAACTCTAGGACGGGGCATTTGCTCTCAACGCCGCCTGAATTTTCGTGTTATCGATTCTTTATTAACCCATAACTGTATCTGGAGTCTAATCATGTTCTACCAAGCGAGTAATCCAATCGTCAGCGCTGATCGTCAACTCGATCTCACTGCGCGCATTACGGTTAAGTTTTTAAAGACAGCCTTACTTATAATCAGCGTTTGCGCCATGACTATTGCGAACACTTTCGCCGCGGAACAAGACGCACAATCTCAAAATCAAGACACCCAAAAGGAATCTAATATGAGCGAAACATCTACTGTTTTACTAACCACCAGCCTCGGTGACATCACCCTTGAAGTTGATCACAAGAATGCACCAGCGACAGCTAAGAATTTCATCTCCTATGTGGAGTCGGGGTTTTATGACGGGGTTATTTTTCACCGAGTGATTCGTGGATTTATGATTCAAACTGGTGGGCACGAGATCGGCATGGGTCGCAAAGCGCCGAACGCAGCCATTATTAACGAATCTGATAACGGATTAGACAACGACAAATACACAATTTCGATGGCTCGCACCCAAGACCCACACTCTGCGACATCGCAATTCTTCATCAACACAAATGACAACAGCAACCTAAACTACAACAAAGACGTGCCTCCAGGCTGGGGCTATGCAGTGTTCGGTAAAGTAATTGAAGGTACCGATGTGGTTGATGAAATCGAAAAAGTACAAACCACTCGCGTTGGACCGCATGCCGATGTGCCAGCGACAGATGTGGTTATCGTCGGCGCAAAAGTTCTGTAAGAGTCAACCAATCAAAATAGGCAGCGAGCTGATTAAGTTCAACTTCTAGCGACACAGCTCGCCCTCTATCATGACGAATTCAAAGAAAATTATGGTGACAGGTGCCACCGGTTTTACCGGCGGCGCCTTGGCTAAAAAGCTTGTTGATCAAGGCAACACTGTGGTGGCTTTGGTGCGTGCGAGTAGTGACACAAGAGCGCTCAAAGCAATTGGCGCGACCTTGGTCGAAGGCGATATCACTGACCCAGCCGCAATCCATAAGGCCGCCGAAGGTTGTGACATTATTTACAATATCGCCGCGGTCTACCGTACCGCTGGACACCCTGATTCGTATTACGAAGCGGTTAACACAGAAGCCGTGAGCCATATTATTGCCGCGGCCAAAGCGCACAATGTAGCCAGAACCGTGCATTGCTCAACCATTGGTGTACATGGGGATATTGAAGAGATTCCATCCAACGAAGAGTCGCCTTTCAATCCTGGTGACATCTATCAGCGAACCAAATTAGCTGGCGAAGAGCTGTTCGCGAAGGCGATGGCACAAGGGCTCGAAGGTTCAATATTCAGGCCCGGCGCAATTTACGGTCCGGGCGATCTGCGCTTACTTAAAATGTTTAAGCAAATTAAGCGCGGCTTTTTCCCGCTATTTGGCGGAGGAAAAAACCTCTACCATTTATCGTATATTGACGATTTGACTGATGGCATCATTCTCTGCGGGGAGCACCCTAATGCGGTTGGGGAACGCTTCATATTGTGTTCCGACGAATACGGCACGATGAAGGCATTGGCCGCAGAGATTGCCAATGAGCTCGGTGTTCGACCGCCCAAGCTGGCGCCACCGATTGGCCCATTGATGGCGGCCGCCAAGTTATGTGAAGCCCTCTGCAAACCGTTTGGTATTAACCCCATCTTGCACACTCGCAGGGTTGAGTTCTTTGTTAAATCAAGAGCCTTTGATAATGCCAAAGCTAAGCGCTTACTGGGTTATCAACCTAAAATAGGCACCAAGGAAGGCGTGCGACGAACCATAGCCTGGTACCAAGCGAATGGATACCTTTAGTCGAGACACCGGCACTCTTGAGAAAGAGCAATATGATGTTCTGATTATTGGTGGCGGAATTTCTGGAGCGTGGCTGGCTTTGCATTGTCAGCAGTCTGGGCTAAAAACTGCACTGGTAGAACGAGGCGACTACGCCAGCGAAACGTCTTCGTCATCGTCCAAGTTGTTGCACGGGGGCATACGCTATCTGCAACAATTGCAGCTGCATAAAGTGCGCGAATCGACTATGGAGCGCGCCCAATTTATATACGCGGCACCGCATTTATCAACAGCGATTCCGTTTATCGTGCCAACCTATCGCGCGTTCAGTAAGAGTAAACTGTTTTTAAACTGCGGCATGCTGGCCTATTCAATACTTGGAATAGGCCAAAACAGGCTGATCGACAATTCGTCGGAGTGTATTCCAGGCAGTCGCACGATCAATCAAACAGAACTCAATAAGCTGTATGATTTAGATGACCTGAATACAGGCGGCGTGGTCTTTTACGAACGTCATATGTTTGATAGCGAACGTATGGTGCTAGAGATATTGAAAACAGCGGCTGCGGCCGGCGCGCGCATCGCTAATTACGTCAATGCTGAGTCCTACCTAATTGAGGGCGATCAAGTAAAAGGCGTAAACCTAACTGATCTAAAAACTGGAAAATCATTTCAAGCCTCTGCCAAGCTGGTTATTAACGCTGCAGGCCCTTGGATCGATGGCTTGAACAATAGCTTGCCCAATGCGCAAACAGCGCCGTCGATAAACGGCTTTGCTGTGGGTTCGCACATCATCACAAGGCAAATTTCAGATCATGCGAT
>CAZOIG010000278.1:0-2839 GCA_964579235.1 uncultured Gammaproteobacteria bacterium | reverse complement strand
AAAATTCATCAAGCCATCAGAGCTTCAACAATACTCGCTTGAAGCCGGTTTGGAGTTTGAAGACATCATTTGGCTGCACTTTAATCCGATCACACAACGATACTGGTTTGCACCAGGTGTGGACGTTAACTACATGGTTAGAGCCAGCAAAATAACAGCATGAGACTGACCGCTTTACTTTTAGATCTAGATGGCACCTTAGTGGACACCGCACCAGACATGGTGGGGGCACTAAACCGCGTACTAAAAAATCACGATAAGCCACCTTCGGACTATACCCAAGCCGCTAAGCAGGTCTCAAACGGCGGGATGGCGCTAGTTCGCCATGGCTTTGGTGAAAACTTAGGGGCTGAAAAAGAGCAACAGCTCCTTAAAGAGTTTTTAAGCACCTATTCTGAATTCGCCTGCGAGGAGAGCCAAGTCTACGAAGGCATGCTGGACTGCTTGGAAACGTGCGAAACAAACTCAATTCCCTGGGGCGTGATCACCAACAAGCCCCTAGCGCTGGCGCACAAGGTTTTAGAAGGACTAAATCTACTGAAACGCTGTAAAGTGTTACTGGGCGGAGACAGTTTGCCAGTGAAAAAACCTGACCCAGTACCATTACTGCACAGTGCCATGTTGCTAAATCTAGCACCCAGCGAATGCCTCTATGTAGGCGACCATCTGCGTGATATACAAGCCGCCAAGGCAGCGGGAATGGATGCGGCGGCAGCCAGCTGGGGCTATTTAAGTGAAGACACTGATGTGAGCAGCTGGAATCCAGACGTAATCCTAAGCTCACCTCAAGGCTTGCACCAATACCTCAAAGAACGACTCGCGAAAACAGCTTAATGAGCCACTGCGTTCTCTGAATTCGAGCAATGATAGCCGCACTGCAAACTTATTTGAACGGCTTGGGGGTTACGCTTTCAGACAATGCGACCCTGGTGCTCTTGTTGATTTTGATGACCAGCATTGGCTTTGTTTTGGGCAGAGCAAGCAAAGCGGCGAGCGCTCGCAAATCAATTCAACACGCTGAGCAAGCGGGAGCTGAACTGCGCGCGGCCGAACGCGATTTTTTCGACGACCAACTTGATCAAATGCAAAATCAATTTGCCGGTCTGGCGCAAAAAGCCTTAAGCGACAATAACAGCCACTTCATCAACTTGGCACAGCAGCAGTTCAGCCAACTTACACAGAACGCCAGCAGCGAATTTAAGTTGCGCCATCAGGGTATTGAAAACCTGATCGAGCCAATCAAGACCAGCTTGGAGAAAACTGAGCACCAGCTCAATAAGATAGACGCGCTGCGTTTAGCGAGCGAAACCAAGCTAGAAGAGCAAATCAAGCAAGTGCTCGCCAGCCATCAAGACTTAAACCAGCAAACCCAAAACCTAGTTACGGCACTCAGGCGCCCAGAAGTGAGGGGGCAATGGGGCGAACTGACTCTCAAGCGATTGATTGAAATGGCGGGTATGTCGCAATACTGTGACTTCGTCGAGCAGCCCTCGGTTCGAACCGAGGATGCCTTGATGCGTCCGGATATGGTCATAAAATTACCGGGCAAGCGCTCAATTATCGTGGATGTTAAGACACCGCTTGACGCTTTTCTGAGTGCGCATGAAGCGACTGAAACGAAAGCTCAAGAACATCATCTCAAGCGCCACGCCAGCAATGTGCGCAAACGTGTCGTTGAACTGAGTCGCAAGAAATACTGGGCGCAGTTCACCGACTCCGCCGACTTCGTTTTGCTGTTTATACCCGGCGACCAATTTTTAAATTCAGCCTTAGATAGGGATCCTAGCCTGCTAGAATACGCCATCGAAAACAAGGTGCTGCTGGCCACACCAACCAGCCTCATCGGCCTACTTAAAACAATCGCCCATGGTTGGCAAAGTGAAATACTGAGTAAAAATACGTCAGAAATTCGACGCGCAGGTGACACTCTACTAAAACGACTGGGGGTGCTCGAGAAACACCTTGGCAATCTTGGCCGCAGTCTAGATCAGAGCTTAGAGCACTATAATCGGGTACAAGGCTCTTTCAACCGGAATCTCAAACCCGCAGCCCAAAAGCTTAACGAGCTGGGGCTGGGTGAAACAAATGACACCGTAGAAACTTTAAAGAGTAAGCAAGACCAAGTCGGTAACGATAATGAATAAGATTGAAATTAGGTGGCGATCCCTCTCTGCGAGGGAGAATAAAGCCCAAGACAAAGTGATCGTTGTTACTGGGGCCGCGCAAGGAATTGGTCGCGCGGTTACTATCGCACTCTCGAAAGCTGGCGCAACGGTCATTATGGTCGACCACAAAGCGCGACATCTCGAAAAGCTCTATGACCAAATCAATGAGGACCCAACTATCTCGGTCGAACCAGTGATTGCGCCTCTAGATCTCGAGATTCTGACACCTGAAAGCGCCACAGAGTTCGCTCAAAAAATTTACGATGAATTCGGACAGCTACATGGCTTACTGCATAACGCCGGTGAGCTCGGTTCACCTAGCCCGCTGGATCAATATGACATGAGCTACTGGGATAAGGTTATGAAGGTCAATGCGCGAGCGCCCTACCTTCTGACACGCGCCCTACTTCCCGTACTGAGAGAGGCACCGCAGGCTAACTTAGTATTTACCACAGCAAACTGCGCTGTAGAGCCCGAAGCTTACTGGGGCGCGTACGCGATCGCTTACGCGGCCGTGGAATCGCAAATGCAATTATGGGCGCAAGAACTTTCGAAGACCAGCAACATCACCGTAAACAGTCTCGACCCCGGCGCAGTGCGAACTAGCTTAAGGCGCCGTTCACACCCTGGAGAAGACCAGAATTCGATAACCCCTCCAACCGACATCACTCCGG
>CAZOIG010000277.1:0-5361 GCA_964579235.1 uncultured Gammaproteobacteria bacterium | reverse complement strand
TCATCGTTGGGGGTATCTAAACCTAAGTGATAGCGCATACTGCACGCGACGGGGTCTAGATGCCTCGTTAGCTGCCCGCCCGGAGGCAAAACCGAAAACATTGCGCCGTTGACCGACGGAATCTTGCTGAGGAGCTCGACGGTTTTGGGGCAAGCATCAATGGCTGATTGGTGAGTGTAGCCATACCAGTTTAGATAAAACTTGGTCCAGCCGTATTTGTAAAAGGTACGAAATCCAACGTCGTAGTAAGATGCGGAATCTGGGTCGCCAATGGAGTCAAAACCACCCTCGGCCATCAGATTTAGTGCCTCTTCGCGTATCATTTCCCAGTTTTCTTGCAGTTCTGCAAGCTCCGGAAAATCTCTCATGTCCATTATCGCGGGCTTTGCCTTTGTTTGTGTAAACAAATACAAGAGGCAGTTAAACGGAGTGAATATCGGCCAACCTTTACGAATGTATTCGCCAAAACTTTCATAGCGCGCCTGTCCACGATAAGCGTAGACATAGACCAGTGAGGCCGCACAAAAAGCGAGAATGGAAAGCATTATTATCGTTGACATTGTATTAACCGGATACGCAGTGCATTTGAGCCGAAATATAGCTTAAACTGCCCGTATACCGAAGTGCTTGGTGATCAAAATCTCGAGTTTCTTTTTACTCTCTATGACCCAATCTAGCATTCAATTAAAGGGAAGAACTCGAGCGAAAACGCGTACAGAGAAACCAAAAGGCAGGAACTATAGGGAAAGTTATGGCTGAGAAAAAACTCGACTTTTTGGAACTGGATCATGCAGAAATGCTGAGTAATTCAGATGCTTTTTATGCGCGCATGAAAACACGGCGAAGCGTTAGAAATTTTTCTGCAAAAGACGTCGATATCGAAATCCTCAGAAACGCGATTAGGACCGCGGGGTCAGCCCCTAGCGGAGCGAACAAACAACCGTGGCACTTCGTGCTGGTGAGTGACCCAGAGGTAAAACGTGAGTTGCGCATTGCGGCGGAACAAGAAGAGCAAGAATTCTATGGTGGTCGAGCGCCGCAAGCTTGGCTCGATGACTTAAAGCCGTTGTCCACCGATGAGAATAAGCCTTTCTTGGAGATTGCACCTTATTTGATCGCTGTCTTCCTAGAGCGTCATTCGATTGACGAGGAGGGTGCCAAGCATAAGAATTACTACATGCCTGAATCAGTTGGAATTGCAACGGGTTTGCTGCTGGCAGCGCTGCATAATGCTGGTCTTGCGACATTGACGCACACGCCGAGCCCAATGAAATTCATGAATCAAATTCTCCAGCGACCGCGTAACGAAAAACCCTATATGTTGATTGTGGTGGGTTATCCAGCTGATGACGCGACTGTTCCAGACATCACTCGAAAGACTTATTCGCAAATTTCATCAGAGTTCTAGCTTCTTTGTAATACGACTACTGAGTGCTCCTGCATGGTAGTCGTTCACCCTCCTCAAAAAGTGTTAGGCCTAAGGTGTAATTGTGCACTCGATACCAGGCACATAGAATTCTTTTCATCGTTGAAGGCGCGCAATCATTCCGCTTATAGAGCTTACCATCAGTTCCTCACTTGTTTCGCTGAGGTAGTAAAACTGCTTAAGCGGATCAGAGAGAGAAAGCTCGATAAGTAAGTGGCTCAGTTCGATACGGTTGCAGATTATCGAATAACTGTGGGGGGTTAGCCCCAATGGAGTACCGAGGTAGACGTTGGGGTTCGATAATCTGTATTTTCGAGAACGAGGACTAGGCGCATTTAGTTTATTTGCTGTTTAGTTCTCAATGTAAAACACAAGTGAAAAGGATGTTGCTTGTGGTGGTCTTGAAAGGAATCGGGATCACAGGTAGTTAAAAGCCGAGGGCTGATTGGGTTGAGCATTAGTCCTCACTCGATGGAAAGCAACGCCAAGGATGGCGCTTGAGGGGGAGGTTCAAAGGATTGGACCTCTCCCAGTATTCGAGTTTTTGCGATGCCTCGCCCTTTGTGAAGTCCAAACTAGAACTAGAACAGAGCAAGGAGTGCTTATGTTTATCACCATGGTAGGAACATCGTACTACGCATCCGAACAACCGCCGATTGAAAACGCGGAGTACTCACTTCGTTTTGAGGTGGATCACGCAAGCGTGGAATCGGGCACGTATCTTTACGGTATTGAACAGCAGATGGCGCGCAGCGTGCACGGCAGCGAGGTTGGTCTGAGTGAGTTTCATGAGTTAAAACTACGCTTAAAGCTGCGAGAAGGGGGCTTTAGGACATGTTGCATAGATTTGCACCAAGCGATGCGAGAACTAATGGACTCGCAGGCAGGACAAGAACTTGAATGTATCGAAGGCGAACATTCGATCGCTCTGGTGGTAGGAGTATCAGCTGAACAAGTAAGCCTAGAGTACCACCTTCATCGAGACATCAAAGGGCCAGAAGGGCAGTTCTATTTCAAAACCCAGATATTCCAAATGAAGAGTGTTCAATTATCAGCCAACGTATGATTCAACAGTTTCAAGGAGGAAACTAACATGGGTGTACTGGGCAGCCTAACAGGGCGAGATGAGATTGACGCCGAGCAAGTGGCGAGTTATCAGGCCGCACTTGAACAAATAAGCGCGCAAGACAGAGTAAACGGTTTTGATGTTCGTAATCTGGATCACCGACTAGTTTTCGTTGCGTTTGATGGGACCAGCAGTGATCGAGCCAAACTCAATGCCGAACTAACCAACCCTGCGATTCTCGAGCGAATGGTTTCGCAAAACGAGCAAATCCACTCCAGCTACGTGCACGGCGTTGGAACGCGTTGTCAAACTCTTTTGCATTCGGTGGTGGAGATGGCAACGGGGTTCGGGACTGAACAACGAGCGGAAATGGCGTATCGAAATTTTGTCAGCCAAGTGCAAAACTGGCATGAGCAAAACCCTTCGATAGAACCTCATTTGGTCACCACTGGGTTTAGCCGTGGGGTTGGATCACAGCGCCACTTCGCCAACTTGGTCGAGGATTATGGCGTAGCAAACCGCGAGTGCACCGATTTTTTAATCGCTCCTGGTCAAGTCAAGCAAGACTTCATGTTAATGTTTGATGGTGTTGTTACTGGGCAAGAGCGCGCAATCGACATGCCCATACCAATCAGCGTCCAGTCGACTCTGCATTTGGTGGCTGCCGATGAGAAACGCAAGCTGTTTGATCTGTCTAGTACGCTAGACCCAATTAATCCCACGCAATCGGCTAGGCTCGAAATAGAACTGCCTGGCCGTCACAGCGATGTGGGCGGCGGTGTGCCCTACGGTGGTTTGTCAGCTAGAGCGTTGCAACTGGGCATTCACGCGCTAGAGCAACATAATGTGCCGCTGCAGGCTTTGCCCGAACACTATCTCAGTCAATCCGATCAATTGTCGTTGACGTCAAACAACCGTTTCCTACCTTTTAATTTTGAGTCCAGCGAACGACAAATTGACCAATTCAGCGATCGTCAACTAGGCCCACAGTTTGAGCCAGACGAAGCCCTCGACCGCGCTTGTGACCTAAGCCCGATGGATGTCGGAACATGATTATGATTCGTGAATTTTTGCTGCGGTTGCGTATCGCTGGGCTAGCTTGGTTTGCATTGCTGAGTGCTTTTTATATCTCGACTGTGAATGCGATAGATTTAAGTAAAACCCTTCCGAACGCCAGTATTGTGAGTACCTTCTCTGGACCTCAGGGCTGGAGGGGACATATCACTCGAAGCCCAGATGGCTTAAAAGTCATTGTTTGGGAGGCGCCTGACGGATTGCTGCTGATCGGTAAATTAATTGATGCAAACGGACGAGACTTAAGTAAGCTTGCTCAGCAACACCACCAGACCAATGCTCTGGCAATTTCTGTACTGTCTAAAATGAATGTTGCCAGTGATAGCCTTGCAAAAGCAGACGATGAGCCAAAAGCCGTGGCAGCCGCTGCCTATAAATCGTTGCAAGGCTTAGATCAGAGTTATTACACAACGCTGAATCCCAGTCACATAGGACAAAGTGATCTAGAGAGCCACGGTATTGATAAACAAGTCTATGCCTTTTACGACTATCAGTGCCCATATTGTGCGAGTGCTCTAGACTTTATTACTAATTCTGGTTTGCCGGCTCAGGTGCATTGGTTGCCCGTGTCAATTCTTGGCAATAACAGCACCAATTTTGGTGCCGCTGTGTTGGATGGACAGATTGAGATTCATCGAATGGGCGATCTTGCTGGTCAAACTCACCCTACCCCTACTGTTGCTAGCCTGCGAGCAGTAGCCCATAACACGGCTATCCTTAAAGCGATTCAGGGTAAGGCGTCTACACCATTCTTTATGTACAAGAATCAACAGGGCGAAATTCTGTCGCTCTCCGGATTTAGCGAAGCCGCTCCTGATGCGTTGAGGGCGATGCTGAGTGAGGGCTAATACTTTACGTTTGAGTTTAGACTCCCCGCAATAAATGTTTTGACCGAGCGAGGCTTACACAAAGACGATTTTGTCTCTAAACGACGGTTTTTGCATGTTGACCAATCACCATTGCAACCGCTCATGGCGGGTTTACAAAAACCTTCGACAGCGGTGCTGGTACTCTGTTTGAGCATGTTGCTGATCGTATTTCTACCGCTAGTCTGGGAAGCGGTTGTTTTGCTTCAGACGATTTACGCAATTTGGGTAGTCTACTCTCGATTAAAGGTGCCAAGCTTACCGAACTTATTGCCGCGCAGCGTAGTTAAGAAAACAGACCCAAATCAGCGTCAAGCAGGGTCGGATCGAGCTGGTAAGCCGCAAGGTGATCTCTATTTAGGCGTAGAGCGGCGTAGCCAGCGGCAAGTCTGGTTTCGTTTTGGAGACTATCTGCGCCACGCTTTGGTAACGGGTACCACTGGGTCGGGTAAGACCGAACTGCTTGTCTCGATTGCGTACAATTTTTTAGCGGCTGGTGGGGCTGGTCTTATGTTTGCCGATCCTAAAGGCGACACCAAGGCGGCTATAAAACTAAGCTGGATCGCAAAACGGTTCGGTCGCGAAGACGACATATTTATATGTAATTACCTCGCTCCAGCGCAGAGTAGGTTGGAACGGCAAGCCTACCAACACAGCAATACATGCAATCCAACTCAAGTTGGTGGTGTAAAGGAAGTTGCCAATATGTTGATTTCTCTGCTTCCAAAAAATACGGGAGGCGCGAATGCTGTGTTCGCGGAGAACGCGGTTACGCTTGCGCAAGTAATGAGTCATTGTTTGGTAGAGCTCAGAGATGCAGGTGTGGTGCAATTAAGTTGGAGGGTTTTCAGACAACATATGTCGTTGCCCGCGTGTATTCGCTTGAGCCAAGATCAAAGGCTTAGTGAGGCGGCGCGCCAAGAAATGGA
>CAZOIG010000276.1:0-7277 GCA_964579235.1 uncultured Gammaproteobacteria bacterium | reverse complement strand
GCCGCAGCCCGTGCGCGCGGAGAGGACATTATTGATTTTGGGATGGGCAACCCAGACCAAGCTACGCCACAACCGATAGTAGATAAACTTTGCGAGGCGGCGCAAAGAGGCAATACGCACCGGTATTCGGTGTCTCGAGGCATACCCAGATTACGCACCGCAATCTGTAATTGGTATGGCGAACGCTATGACGTTGATCTGGACCCCGATAGTGAGGCTATTGTGACCATCGGGTCTAAGGAAGGTTTGGCGCACTTAGCGATGGCAACGGTTGATACGGGCGATTCAGTTTTAGTGCCTAACCCTGCTTATCCGATTCACCCTTATGGTTTTATCATTGCTGGCGCAGACATCCGACATGTTCCAATGGGGCCAGGCATAGACTTCTTCTCTGAGCTTGAAACCGCGGTGAAGAACATGTTTCCCAAGCCCAAAATGTTGGTACTTAATTTTCCGGGTAACCCGACCACACAGTGCGTTGAATTGGAGTTCTTCGAGCGTGTGGTCGACATGGCGATAGAACATGGCTTTTGGGTTGTGCAAGATTTGGCTTACGCGGATATTGTATTTGACGGTTATACCGCTCCATCGATTATGCAAGTGCCAGGCGCGCGCGACGTTGCTGTGGAGTCTTTCAGTTTGTCAAAGAGTTACAACATGCCAGGCTGGCGGGTTGGCTTTATGGTGGGTAACAAGACTTTGATTGGCGCATTGGCAAAGATGAAGTCGTATCTTGATTACGGAATGTTCGCGCCAATTCAGATAGCGTCAATTTTCGCACTTGAGGCGCCCGAAGCGAAAGACTGGGTGGCCGATATACGAGATATGTACCAGCTACGTCGTGACGTCTTGTGCGAGGGCCTTTGCGCTGCTGGGTGGCCGGTTGAAAAGCCCAAAGCAACGATGTTTGTGTGGGCTAAAATACCTCAAGAGTTCGAAGAAATGGGCTCTATGGAATTCTCTAAATTGTTGCTCAAAGAAGCTAAAGTCGCCGTGTCCCCTGGTATCGGCTTTGGCGACTACGGAGATAACTTCGTGCGTTTTAGCTTGATCGAGAATGAGCAACGAATTCGTCAAGCGGTGCGAAATATCAAGGCAATGTTTCGCAAGCATGGCGTTAATCAAGTTGGTGACTAGACGCTAGCTGTTATTTAGAAATACTCACAAGAATCTTGCCGCTAAGCGGAATTAAACATGAGCAATAAGAAATTACGATTAGGCGTTGTCGGACTTGGAACCGTTGGTTCTGGAGTGGTCAATATCGTATCTAGGCATCACGCCGATTGGCTGTCACGCCGTAGCTTTGATGTATCAATCACTGCCGCGAGTGCCAGAGACCTGACTAAGCCACGCGGCTGTGATCTGTCTGGAATTGAGCTATTTGCCAACCCTATGGACGTGGTGGAAAGCGATCAGGTCGATGTTGTGGTTGAGCTAATTGGGGGCGAGGGCTTAGCGAAGCAATTGGTCGAGCGTTCAATTGAGCTTGGCAAACCAGTTGTAACCGCCAACAAAGCACTGATCGCATTGCACGGATCTGAGTTGCTGGCGGCCGCTGAGGCCAATAACACCCCAGTAAAGTTTGAGGCGGCGGTGGCGGGCGGTATTCCCATCATTAAAGCAATTAGTGAAGGTTTGGCGAGCAATAAGATCACTATGCTGGCGGGCATTATTAATGGCACGGGCAACTTCATTTTGAGTCAAATGAAAGACCAAAACCGCAGCTTTCAAGATGCCTTACAGGAAGCTCAAGAGCTCGGCTATGCAGAAGCCGATCCTACCTTTGATGTGGAGGGTATAGACGCTGCCCACAAGTTAACTATTTTGGCCTCTATGGCGTTTGGAATTCCTCTGAATTTCGATCGTGTTTATTGTGAGGGCATCACAGAGCTGGAGCGGGTTGATATCGGTTATGCAAAGGAATTCGGCTATAGAATCAAGCACTTAGGGATTGCAAAACAAGGTGATGACGGCGTTGAATTACGTGTGCATCCTACATTGGTTCCGCAAGCTCGTCTGCTCGCACACGTGAACGGCGTGATGAACGCTGTGTTGGTTAAAGGCGATGCGGTGGGCAACACCTTGCATTATGGTCCGGGCGCTGGATCAGAGCCAACGGCTTCTGCCGTACTCGCCGATGTGTTGGATTTAGCGCGAGGAATGCAGGCGAATGAAGCGCGCGGCGAAAACCCAGAGCAGTGGACCGATACCGTTATGCCATTGGGGTTCTTGAATCAAGAGCTTAGTGATTTGAAAATCAAACCCAAACAGGACTTCGTTAGCGCTTACTATCTACGCTTAGACGTAGCGGACGAAGTAGGGGTGATGTCAAAAGTGACTACGGCGTTCGCCGATCATGGCATTAGTTTAGAAGGCATCAAGCAAAAGGAACCATTAGAAGCCGAGAATCAAGTGTCGGTCATACTGATCACTCAGCGTTGCTTAGAATCTGATCTTGACCAAGTGGTTGAGCAGTTGTCGGCGCTCGAGCAAGTTAAAGGTAAAGTGACTAAGATCCGCGTTGAGTATTTGGATTAAGGCTGCTGGCCAACACTAGGTTTGTAACGCTAACTGAATATTTGAAATCTCTGGCGGCTTGATGCGGATAGCTGAAGAGCTCGACCAACCATTTTGAGAACCCTATGAAGTACATCAGCACACGCGGCGAAGCGCCGGCACTGTCATTTGAAGAGGTGGTCTTAACCGGCCTGGCTCAGGATGGTGGTTTGTACGTGCCAGAGCATTTACCTACGTTTAGTCCCGAGCAAATCTCAAGCATGCGAGCGCAAAGTTATCCAGAACTGGCGTTTACCATCATGCAACCGTTTGTTGACGGTGAAGTCCCCGATGGCGATTTACGCGACATTATCAATAAGGCCTATAGTGACTTTCGCCATCCTGCGATTGCACCATTGGTTCAAACAGATCGGGCTGAATACATATTGGAATTGTTTCATGGTCCGACTCTCGCATTTAAGGACTTTGCGCTACAGTTTTTAGGGCATTTACTCGACTACTTTCTCGCCAAGCGGAATCAGCGTGCAGTGGTGATGGGCGCCACTTCGGGTGATACCGGTTCTGCCGCGATTGAGGGATGCAGAAATTGCGAAAATTTGGACGTCTTTATACTACACCCTCACGACCGGGTATCCGACGTGCAACGGCGACAGATGACTTCGGTTATCGCGCCAAATATTCATAATATTGCCTTGCAAGGTAATTTTGACGATTGTCAGAATGCCGTTAAAGCCAGTTTTCGAGACCAGTCCTTTTTGCCAAATGATTTGGCCTTGGTCGCGGTTAACTCGATCAATTGGGCGCGCATCATGGCGCAGATCGTGTATTACTTTTACTCTGGTATTGGGCTCGGCGCGCCTCATCGCGCTGCTTCCTATTCCGTGCCGACCGGTAATTTCGGTGACATCTACGCCGGCTACCTTGCGAAGCAAATGGGACTTCCTATTGAGAAGTTGATTATTGCGACTAACTCGAATGATATTTTACATCGTTGCATTAGCCGCAATGACCACTCAAAGCATGAGCTATTGCATACCTTGTCGCCGAGTATGGATATCATGGTGTCGAGTAACTTCGAGCGCTTGTTGTTTGACTTGTATCAACGCGACGGAGGCAAAATCGCGGGACTGATGCAAGAGTTTGAAAGCGGCTCAATGGTTCTAGACGCTGAGGTTTTAGAGCAAGCTCGTGAAGTGTTCCTGAGTTTTAGCCTGAATGATGAGGGCATGCTCGATACGGTACGCCAAGTGTACCAAGAGAGTGAATATTTACTCGACCCACATACTGCTATCGGCGTCGCAGCGTCGCGTCATTTTGCCGACGAGATTACTGGGCAAACTGTTTGTCTGGCTACCGCACACCCAGCAAAATTCCCCGACGCCATACACGCCGTGATGCCTGACTTAAAGGCCGAACTGCCACTGCATATGCAGGATTTGTTCGAGCGTGATGAGGCATACCAGGTGATTGCTAACGATCTCAAACTTGTGCAATCGTACATTGCACAAAGTCTAGGCTAGAAATCAGTGTATGCCGAGATGCTGCGGCAAGTCGAATGCTCAAGGTTAACGACATTAAACTGTTGTAAATAAAGCTAAAAAACTGTCAAAGCCGTGGTTACTTGCCCTTGCTTTCAGTATTATCAAAGCTACTGTACTCAATACGAAGCCGGTACTCGCCAAGCTCAGTTTGCGAGCTATCAATTATCTAGCGAGATAAGCAGCCAGCCAAACCATAGGCTCGCCTTTTATCTGTTTTACTAAAGTGCGCGAAACTATAAAAAGAATGATCGGAAATCCAAAGCATGGCGTTGTAGCGCTTTCTTTTACTCTTACCTTCTTGATGGGCCTTAACGCGACCTTGTCGTTTGCTCAATCCACAGGTGAAGAAGCTGACGACACGCGGGTAACGCTCAACTTACAAGCGGTTGATATCAACGTGCTGATCAACACTGTGGCTGAAGTCAGCGGCAAAAATTTTATTGTTGATCCACGCGTCAAGGGTAAAGTCTCGATCATCTCAGGCGCGGCACTGGATTCAGAGCAACTCTATGATGTGTTCTTATCCATATTAGAGGTGCATGGCTTTGCCACAGTGGACGCCGGCACGGTGATCAAAATTCTGCCGAATAACGTCATCAAGCAATATCCAACACCGACTTTGTTTTCACCCACCGAAGACACTAACGACGCGCAAATCACACAAATAATTCAGCTTGATCATGCCGCCGTGCAAGATCTAGTGGCCATTATTCGCCCGCTCATTCCGCCCACTAGTCATTTTGCCCCACATAATCCGTCGAACAGTTTGATTGTGACGGACACAGCGGCGAATATTCAACGGGTTCTCAAGATTGTGAGACGCTTAGATGTTCCCGATAAGCGCGCCGACGTGCACGTTGTGTATCTCGAGACGGCCAGAGCCAGTGATTTGGCCAGTACTCTGACACAATTGATCACTAATACAGCAACGTCTAAAGATGCGGCTTCAGGCGCCAAGGTTACGATACAGCCTTTGGATGCCATTAACGCCCTTGTGATCAGCGCGTCAGACGGTGAGTTTGCACGAATTCAGGCGTTGATCGAAGAGTTAGACATCGAGCGCGAGTTGTCGTCTGACGTCAACGTTATTTATTTGAAGCACGCTAAGGCCGAGGACATGGTGTCGATCCTTAATGACATCACTCAATCAGCCACCGAAGGCGCGGTGAGTGACTTTTCGGTTCAGGCTGATGAATCTACTAATTCTCTAGTGGTTAAAGCATCGAGCAGCCAATTGAGCGCGGTGCAGGGTGTGGTCGACAAGCTCGATCTACGTCGCGCGCAGGTTTTTGTTGAGACCGTGATTGTTGAAGTATCGCTGGACCAAGAGGCCGATCTTGGCATTACTTGGGGTGCGGGTGGCGGCACAACTACAAATGCAGACGGCAGTGTTACCACGACCACTGTGGGCAATCTGATCGACCGTGATGATCCAAATACGATCATTGGCACAGGCTCTGTTGGGTTTGATACGAGCTCAGGTGGTTTTCAATTTTCTCTGGCTGATTTTAAGAAATATCAACTCGATGTTGTCATCAATGCCATCAAGGCCGACTCCAACAGCAATATCTTGTCAACACCGACGATTTTGACTTTGGATAATGAGGAAGCCGAAATTGTTGTTGGTCAAGAAGTCCCGTTTGTGACGGGTCGTTTTAATAATGGCTTGAACAACAGTACCTCAGTAGACGCAAATGGCAACAGCACGGGGGGGCTGGTCGGCTCAAGTTTTCAGACCATCGAGCGCAAGGATGTAGGTATCAAGCTTAAGATCAAGCCGCAAATTAGCGATGGTGACACCATCCAGCTTGAGGTCATGCAAGAGATATCTAGCGTGGCGCCGTCAACAGTTCAGGGTCAGGCCGATTTGATTACTAATCGCCGATCTATTGAAGCTGTGGTACAAGTTGACGATGGCCAGGTGGTGGTACTGGGCGGCCTTATTCAGGACGATGTGATCGACACTGTGAGCTGGGTGCCCGTACTAGGCAAGATTCCGATTGTTGGCAATTTATTCAGAAACACACGCAAGGAAGCCATTAAGCGCAACCTTATGGTGTTTTTAAAACCGCGAATCATTCGTGACCCAGAGGCTTTGGCTGAATACAGCAAAGTTAAATACGACGAGGTACGTCGAGACGGACAGCTTTCCCGTTTGAGTAGCAGTCGTTTAATGATCAAGGACTCGGATCCACCCGTGCTCGACAGTTATGAAAATGTCGTAGACGAGGGAATCATACAAAGTGAGCGTCGCAAGGAGTTGGCTGAGAAAAACGATGTGGACAACCCACGCCGTAGACTCTCCGAAGTGCTGGTACCTGATTTGAATGTTGAGTCATGGCCCATATTCAGGCAAGGGGATTCTGCTGACGAAGAGCAGCAAGATTCGGCTAAGGAAGAACCAAAAGCGATAGAGCGAGAAAAAGTTAAGTCAATCCAGTCGGATATTGGCAAGCCTGCGTATTCTGAAGGCACAAATAGCTTAGATGAACGCGTCGAAGCCGAGCTAAAAGACCCGGATAACCGCGTAGATTGGGATTCTTCAATTGTGCCGCAGGAAACAGTACCTGCGGCGTCTAGCGAAGGCGAATAAGCGAGATCCCTCGATTTAGAACTGAATATGAATGAGCCAGTAGACAGTTTAGTTGAAAGCCAAGCATCGCAAGCTAGCGCTACAGAGCGCGGACTCAATTTACCCTATAGTTTCGCTAAGGCACATAATGTAGTGGTACAGGCCGCAGAGCAGTTGTCTGACGCAGACCCTGAAGAACCAGTCATTGTCTATCACCTCGGGCAGCCGAAACTCAATGTTTTAGCGGAAATGAAGCGGGTACTAAACCGGCGCTTTAAACTTGTTGAGCTGAATGCAGCTGATTTTGAAGAACACCTGCGCGCAGTCTATGACAAAGGTGGAAGCCAAGCGACTCAGTTGATGGATGACATGGATGGGTCGTTAGATCTAGAACGTCTCACTGATCAGCTACAAGAAACCACTGACCTACTTGCGGCTGACGACGATGCGCCAATTATTCGCCTAATTAATGCACTACTGACTCAGGCGATTCGTGAAAACGCTTCGGATATTCATGTTGAGGCTTTTGAAGAAGAGTCGATTGTAAGGTTTCGAGTTGACGGCATTCTGCGTGATATTGTCTCGCCGCGTCGCGAATTACACAGCGCTTTGGTTTCACGTATTAAGGTTATGTCAAAACTTGATAT
>CAZOIG010000275.1:0-3577 GCA_964579235.1 uncultured Gammaproteobacteria bacterium | reverse complement strand
TTGTACTGCCGGATAAACCTCGGCTAGGTAGTCACACAGCGCGGCATCGATATTGTTTTGATAGATTGAAATTCGATCTCGGTGAGACGATTCAAACACATCTATGGTTTCCCGCAGCGACAAGACAGAATCCAGAAACTGACTTTGATAGTCACTGATATGAAAGTCAAAGAGTGGCTGATTCTGCATTGTCTGGTTTCTCTGCGTGACACTCTGCCGACGCCGACTCTTAGATGGTTGTGCTGCGTTTATAAACGAACTGGCCGTATCACACTCGCTTTGCAAAACCGAGAAGTCTGGGATATCTGCGTCCCACTCGATTAGGGTCGGTCGACTACCGTGTACTTCAAGCGTGGCTGAGAACAACTCCCAAACTGGTGTGTGTACAGGCTGATTGTGTGTGTCGATTAACAGAGGGGTACTGTGATCCCCATTATATCGAATGACTTCTGAATAGCCGGCTAAGTGATACTCCTGAATTGCCGATGAGTCTAATTCAGCTATATAGTCTTGCGCGCTCTCACCCAAATTACTTGCCGAGACATACACGTTATTAACGTCGAGCAACAAACCACAACCACTGCTGGCTGCGAGCTCGTTTAAAAACACATGCTCGGGCCATTGCGCATCGCGAAATAGAGCATAATTTGAAGGGTTTTCGATCAACACTTGCCGCCCTAAGGCGTCTTGCATGGCTTTGATGTGATCAACGAGTAGTTTAAAGCTTTGCTGGTTAAGTGGTAGGGGCAGTAGATCTGGAACGTGTTGATGTTGAAAAGCGCTCCATGCCAGATGCTCGGAGACAAAGATAGGATCAACTTGATTGACCAGCTCTCGGAGAGCTTTCAGATGTTGTAAGTCTAGTTCATCGGCGCGACCCAGAGAAAGGCCAACCCCATGCAAAGAAATGGGGTATTCACCAGCGAGCTCAAGCAGGCAGTCGCGGTTAAACGACGCATCGAAGTAATTTTCTGAATGCGCTTCCAAAAAACCTAAGGTAGGCTTTTCGGAACGTATCTGTTGAAACAGCTCGGGCCTTAAGCCCAAGCCAACCGCGTTGCTGAGGCTGCTTTGATTCGCCGTTAAGCTAGATTGGCTCACCGAAGCCATCAACTAAACGACCACCAACAATCTCAGAGTCAGATTGCTCTGCCAACTTACCACAGGCCGCTGCTAGCTTATCTGAATCGGTACCTTCTGGAGCCTCTGCATCACCTGCGCACAGGCTAATAATGTTTGCACAAGTGCCTGTGGGCACTTCAATCCAAGCACCCTTCATGTTGTCTTCGGTAGCACTCGCGTGACAGGACAAACCCAGTGACTTAACAGCACAGGCGTTCGCGCCACCTTTCACAATATCCGCACAGCGCTCATAACTCGCGGCACTGGTGGTAGAGGAAACACTGATAAGAGCCGCCGCTAAAACGCTGCTGGCGGTACCGGCGGAGGTTGCAATTTTGCTGTTCTTTGAAGTTTTTTGGTTTTTCATAATCTTAATGTTGGTTGAACAATATCGAGTAATTCGCGCATTCACGTATCGGGGCTTGAATTAGACGGAAATCTTACATTCTTTTCCAACAAAATGGTGTTTAATGCAGGCTGAATTCGTTACCGCTTGTTAAGACCTAACAGGCCCGATTACTACAAATACAGATTATGCAGACTTCAAACCCGGATATTTTTGTTATCGACGCGCACTATTATCAAGCCGAACTCGCATCTATTCATTTTTTGCGCGACGGCGACCGCTTCGCCATCGTCGACACGGGTACTAACGATTCTGTGCCGTACATCAAAGCAGCTCTGGCTGAGCTTGGTGCCGATTTCAGCAACGTAGACTACATTATCTTGACGCACATCCACCTTGATCATGCGGGTGGCGCGGGCGCACTGATGCAGCTCTGCAGCAACGCGACCTTAGTTGTGCACCCACGTGGGGCTAGGCACATGGTGGATCCGAGTAAACTGATTGCAGGGGCCACTGCAGTTTATGGCGAGGCACAATTTGCCAAAATGTACGGCGATATTGTGGGCGTAGACGAGACTCGAGTCATCTCACCCGAAGACGCCGAGCAACTGCAGTTTGGCAGCAAGACTCTGACTTTTTACGACACGCCCGGCCACGCAGCCCATCATTATTGCATTATCGAAGAAGGCTCTAAGTGCGTGTTTACTGGAGATACTCTAGGCATTGGATACAAAGCTTTACGCGATGAGAATCACACTTTCTTGTGCCCAACCACAACGCCCGTGCAGTTCGATCCTGCGGCTTTGCACGCATCCATCGATAAGGTTATGGCGCTTGATCCAGCCTTTCTCTACCTAACTCATTACAGCGAAGTAAAGCCTACGGCCAGAATGATCGCGGGCTTACATGAGCAAATTGACGACTACGTGGCGCTAACCGAGATAGCAGTAAAAGAGCAAAAAGAGGACCAGTTAGGCAAGATTATCGAGGACTACTTGGTAACCCGCGCCACCAATGAATTACCTAATTTGGAAGCCGAAACGGCGCGGCATTGGTTAAAGCTCGACGCCAACTTGAACGCCCAAGGCTTAAGTTTTTGGTGGCATCACAAGCGCGCGGCATAAAGCGCTGACCCCACTAGCTATTAGTCCACGAGGATTCTAGATGAAGCTAGTCGGCTACACCCCCGTCAAAGATCGTGAATTGTTCTTGCGAACCTGCCTCTTGCAATCGATTTCACAAACGCGCCCTTTGGATGAGCACCTCGTGTTAATCAACGGAGAGAACGCCGAGCGCTATGACACCCGTCTGATCGACGACCTAATTCGCCCAGGCTACAGACTGCTGGTCTCGCCCGGCGACCAAAACATAGCGGCACTGACGCTCGAGCTGTTTACCCATTGTCTTGAGGGCGACGGTGACGTGTTCTTTAAATTCGACTCTGACGATATCTATATGATTCGCTATGTAGAATTTATGGAGGCTTGGATTAAGGAATTCATAGACAAGCCGACTGAAAAACCGTTTTGCATAAATCTAGTTAATCAGCTCTTTATTAAGTCTCAAGGGCCTCAGTCAGAGGTCAGCATACAGAAGTATGGGTTTGACAATGGTCTGGGCTTGACTGAAGACGAGGTCGAGCGCGGGATTACGCAGGGCATGTCTCAGACCATCGTTCTAAACCGAGCGGCGGTCGAGATCATTGTAAACAACACAAAACCAAGCCAATGCCATCTATATCACTACGACGATATAATGATCCGTAGTGTGTTGGCCGATCATGGCGTTTTTATTCAAAAAGTACCGACAAGGAGTCCGCTCGCTGGGTATTTAGTGCACGACAACAATACTTCAACTTAAGCGCAACCTCAGTCTCAGATCTAGTTTTCCAATACCGAAATCATAATATCGTCAGAGACATCGGCGATGACTTCTTCTAGTTGGTCTTCGTCCATATCTTCTGGCATGGCCAGCATCATATGAGCTCTGAACAAGGTATAGCCCGCCATCGAAGCACTTTCGCAGCCGGTATCTAAGCTGTCGATGTTGACGTTGGCTTCGCCCAAGGCGTGAGTCAATTCTCCGATAATGCCAGGGCGATCGTTCGCC
>CAZOIG010000274.1:0-6757 GCA_964579235.1 uncultured Gammaproteobacteria bacterium | reverse complement strand
GCCGCGCAGCGAGCTGGCTATCGCCGTAGAACGCCGATGCACCACCGATTCTTACTTTTTTGTCGCTCATGTTTTTTAGTATCGCTTGAGGCTAATTGGAATGGGCTGAGGCAACATAATGGAATTGAACGCTGCAACTCAGCAGGATTAATCACCGGCCTCGATACTGACTAAAACCTGACGCGTTTTAACCTGTTGGCCTGGTTCCACTGATATTTCCTCAACGGTTCCCGACACACCCGCTTTGAGCTGATGAGCCATTTTCATAGCTTCGAGCACTGCCACCACCTCACCTGCTTCAACGCGTTGACCAACCGCAACTTTAACTTCGACAATTGCGCCATCCATCGCGGCTCTAACCTGTGCGTCGCCACCCGCCGAAACGGTTGTTGCTGGTGTGTAGGTTTCGTCTGTGATTACGAGGTGGGCAGCGCCATCATCTAAATACAAGCGAACACCGTCATCGTCTGCCGCGAAGGCGTATTCAAGCCGCTGAGTAACACCATCAATGTGCACCGTGCACACATTACTTTGCATGGAGTCTTCATGAGTAGGCGAGTCGTTGGTACCGCCTAAGGCAAATTCAATTGCGGCGCTCTCATTTGCTTCACTCGACTGCTCTCCCACGTGCGCACAAAACAAGCCTTTGTGCTCAGACAGTCTAACTAACTGACGCGACTCACCCGCCACTTCGCCACCATCAAGTCTAAGCATAAAACGATAGTTCAAACGCTCGGCAGAACTCCAACCTGCGGCGGGATAATCAAAACCCGACTTATCGCGTTGAAAAAACAGTGCCGCTCCGATCGCAATAGACAGCGGAGGCACGGCCTTATCCTGATATGCCCCATCCGGGAACTCCTCAGCCAAAAATGCGGTGGTCGCTTCACCGTTCACAAAGCGCGGCAAGCCAAGAATTGTATGGAGAAAATGCTTGTTGCTGTGCGTGCCGAGCAAACTCATGGAACCAAGACCTGAGCGCAGCGAGAGAATGGCCGTATCGCGATCTTGGCCATACGCAATCACTTTAGCGAGCATTGAGTCGTAAAACGGAGATACGACTTGTCCTGCCGTAATTCCCGAATCGACACGCAAACCAGCTTGTGCAGATATACGCCAATGCGCGATATCACCTGTTTGCGGCATAAAATCGTTGCGTGGATCTTCAGCGCACAAGCGCACTTCTACCGCATGACCGTTAAACGTGATGTCTTTTTGTTGCAGCGGTAAGGGCTGTCCATCGGCCACACGCAGTTGCCATTCGACTAGATCAAGCCCAGTCACCAACTCGGTAACAGGATGTTCAACTTGCAAACGCGTATTCATTTCGAGAAAAAAGAATTCGCCTTTTGCGTCGACTAAAAACTCGACGGTGCCAGCGCCAACGTAATCACAGGCTTTCGCGGCATTAATTGCAGCCTCACCCATGCGCTCTCGCAGTTCAGGGCTTACGAACGGCGATGGCGATTCTTCTACAACCTTTTGGTGTCGACGTTGAATTGAACAATCTCGCTCACCTAGATGCACAACGTTACCGTGTTGATCGCCAAATACTTGAATCTCAATATGCCGAGGTTCAATGACTGCTCGCTCTAAGATCAGTTCATCGCTACCAAACGCAGAACGTGCCTCAGCACGAGCTGCTTCGATTGCTGCAGCTATGTCGTTTGCATCGTGAACAATCCGCATACCGCGACCACCGCCGCCGGCAGAAGCCTTAATCATTAGAGGTAAACCAACCTGCTCTGACTCTTTAATAAGCGTTGCGTCGTCCTGATCTGCGCCCTGGTAACCAGGAATGCAAGGGACGTTTGATTGAAGCATTGCCAATTTTGATAAGCGCTTAGAGCCCATTAAGCGAATCGCCTCGGCTGATGGACCGATAAACACAATATCCTCAGCCGCACATCGCTCAGCAAACTCGGTGTTCTCCGACAAAAACCCGTAGCCAGGATGAATCGCTTGCGCGCCCGTAGCCTTGGCTGCATCGATAATCTTATCAATGACTAAATATGAGCTGTTGGGGGCAGGCTCACCGATATTGACCGCTTGATCGGCCATTAACGTATGCGGTGCCTGCGCGTCAGCATCACTGTATACCGCAACCGTGGAATACCCAAGTTGCTTAGCTGTGCGCATCACTCTAACTGCAATCTCGCCGCGATTCGCCACCAATATCTTTTGAAATTTATGCATGCTTAAACCTTTTTAAAACGCTCGTTTGAGTGCGTTGCAAACTAATTGTCCTGAACCCATGAGGGTTTACGCTTTTGTACGAAAGCAAGCGTGCCTTCTTGTCCCTCTGCCCCCGTGATAGCAGCGGTGAAGTCATCCGCCGCACGGTCCAAAAGCGCCTCTATTTTTGGCGTTTCATGCGCATCTAAGAGAAGCTGCTTAGTAACCGCCGTGGCATTTGGACCAACCTTATTGGCCAGCTTTAGGGCCAGTTCGAGGGCGCTCTCAAGAGCGTGTTCACCTGTTGTTACTTGATGCACCAAACCTATTCTTAGGGCCTCTTCACCGTTGATCCTTAGTCCAAACAGCGCCAGCCTGCGGGCTTGAGTAATACCGATCCGGCTTACTACAAAGGGGGCGATTTGTGCGGGAATAATGCCCAAACCTGTTTCTGGCATGGCGAACATCGCGTTCTCATCAGCAATGGCGTAGTCAGAAACGCAAGCTAAACCAAAGCCGCCACCCAGCACCGCGCCTTCAAGAACACAAATAACCAGTTGAGGAGCGCGGTTTAATTTGGAAATCAGCGTGCCGAAGGAACGATTAAACTGCCAACTCTCATCGCGTGCGTCGTCGGCACCCGTGTTTGATTGGCCTTTCTGATTCATGCCAGAGATGTCACCACCCGCACAAAAATTGCCCTCAGCACCGCGCAGAACCAGTACTCTCACCTCACGCTGATCAGCCACCTGATCAATCACGTCGATCAATTCTTGCACAAGTTGCGAGTTCATCGCATTGCGTTTATGTGGCCTATTTAGGGTGACCGCCAATACCCCTTGGTTGAAGGATAAGAGTAATTCTTCGCAAGTGGGAAACTCCATTTACAGCCTCCCTATACCAAAAGTATTCGGCTTTACCTTACGCTCGCGACCCTCGCGGCAGACACGCAGCGCGAACCCTACAATCGAGCGCGTGTCGCGTGGGTCGATCAATGCATCGTCCCAAAGGCGGGCAGTATTGGCTAAGGCACCTGAACGCGCTTTCATCGCATCAACTGTGTCTTTCTCCGCGCGGTCAAGCAAGGCGGCATCAACTTGACCCGCACGCTGCATTTTGGCTTCTGTAACTGTACGAATTACGCTACCCGCTTGCTCAGCGCCCATAACCGACACAATGCTGCGCGGCCAAGCGAAAATGAAACTCGGGTCTATGCCCTTGCCGCACATTGCGTAATTACCTGCGCCATATGAGCCGCCCACAATAACGCTAATTTTGTCTACGGTTGCGTTGGTAACAGCTTGAATCAATTTGGCTCCGTGCTTAATGATCCCAGCTTGTTCTGCGGCGGTGCCTACCATGAAGCCTGTGGTGTTATGCAAAAACACGATTGGCGTTTGCGATTGCTGACATAGTTGCACAAACTGGCCAGCCTTGGCTGCACCTCGCGCGGTAATTGGAGCGTTATTGGCGATAACACCGCATTCACTGCCCTGAATACTGATGTGACCACATATTGTGCCCGCATCAAACTCTTGTTTGAACTCTACAAAATCCGACCCGTCAGCTATTCGCGCGATAATTTCTCGCATATCGTAAGGCGTCTTCGGGTCTTCAGGCACAATGCCGAGCAATTCTTGCGCATCGTAAAGAGGCTCAGCGTACGTAGGCGAGTCGCTAGGCGCACCGCCCCTTGTTTGTTTATCCCAAGCCAGTTTGTCGGTGATTTCTCGAGCGATACGAATACCGTCTTCATCGTTCTCGGCAATGTAGTCGGCCGTGCCCGCAACGCTGGCGTGCATTTCTGCTCCGCCGATCTCTTCATCCGTGGCAATTTCACCGGTTGCTGCTTTGAGCAAGGGTGGGCCTGCCAAGTAAACCGTCGACTGTTTTCGAATCATGATCACATAATCCGACAAACCAGGCTGGTAAGCACCACCCGCCGTGGCTGATCCATGCACCACGGTGATTTGTGGTACGCCCAATGCAGATAAGCGACACTGCACGGCGAAACCTTCACCCGAGAAGGCAAACCAGTCGCCCATCAATTTAAGGTTACCGCCACCACTTTGGGCTAAGGCAATAACCGGCAACTTATGCGCGGCTGCAAACTGGTACATGCGGCGACGCTTGAGACTGCCAAGTTCCGTAATACTCCCACCTTTGGTCAAGTAATCGTCAACTAAGATGGCGCATAAAGTGCCCTGAACGTAGCCGAGCCCAGTAATACAACTTCCGCCAGCAGCCGAACCGTCTTTGTCTTCCTCTTGGAGATAGCCACATAAAGTAGACAACTCTAGGAACGGCGCACCTCGGTCTAGCAGGTGGGCTAAACGCTCACGCGGAACCAGTAAGCCTCGTTTCTTATAGCGCCCTTCTTTAGCACGAGCCGCTTCGATCACTCGTTGCTCAATGCCTCTGAACTCTTCGACCGCCTCACTCATAACTTGGGTGTTGCGCTGAAAAACCTCTGAATGAGTATCAAGCTGTGTTTCTATTATCGCCATGTCAATTGGATTCGTAGTAGGTTTGCTTTATGCGAAGTCGACTCGTCTAACGATTTTTTGGTGAAATACCCATGCGCTGGCAAATAATTTCCAGCATCACTTCATCTGCACCACCACCGATTGAGCCCAAACGACCATCGCGAAACGCTCGTGCAACAGGGTTGTCCCACATAAAACCCATGCCGCCCCAATACTGCAAGCAGGCGTCGGTGACCTCACGCGTCAATCGACCGCTCTTTAACTTCACCATAGACGCCATACGGGTCATATCTTCGCCGTCGACATAATGCTTGATGCATGCGTAGGTAAGCGCCCTTAAAGCCTCAACCTCGGTCTGCAGCTCAGCCAAACGAAAACGCACAGCTTGGTGATCAATAACCCGCTGACCAAAGATAGAACGCTCTGACGTGTAATCAATCGTTTTTTGAATCACGTTCTCCAAACTTTTTAAATTCACCATACCAATGTGAATACGCTCTTCTTGGAACTGCTCCATTTGATAAATAAAGCCCAAGCCTTCTTGCCCCACAAGGTTGCGCTGCGGAACACGCACATCGTCCAAAAAGATTTGCGCGGTATCCGAGCTGCGCATACCCAGTTTGTTCAAACGATCTGAAAACGTAACACCCGGTGTATTTGAAGGAATCACAATCAAGCTTTTGTTTTTGTGACGACTGTCGTCACTGGTGTTGGCAAGTAAGCATAAATAATCACTTTGAGTAGAATTAGTGATCCACATTTTTGAACCGTTAATAACGTAATCGTCGCCATCTTTACGTGCGGTTGTTTTGATTTGCGCCACGTCAGAGCCCGCACTGGGCTCACTCACGGCGATAGAGAAAACCGCGTCACCGCTAATTGCTTGAGTCAAAAACTCTTGTTTAACGTAATCACTACCGTGCTTGGCGATGGCGGGTGTGGCCATATCGGTTTGAACACCAATACCCATCGAAACACCACCACTGGCAATCGTCCCCAGCTCTTCGGTGAAAGCGCAATGATAGGAGTAATCAAGCCCCATGCCACCGTATTCAGTAGGCTTGTGGATTCCTAGAAGACCCAAATCGCCCAACTTTTTGAACACTTCTTTGGCTGGGAAAATGCCCTCTTCTTCCCATTGGTCGCAAAAGGGATTGATCTCAGATTGAATGACTTTTGCCGTGGTTTCGGCGATTGCAAGATGCTCTTCGGTATAAATCATGCTGTCCTCTTTATTGATGTCATTAACTCACAAATACGCAACAGTGGTTCTTCGTGAGCCTAAGCGTAATTGTTTATTTTCTAGGGTCGTTAGCTGCTTGGTCGGCGGTTAGCTCAACCGAGCGTTTAAACGCAGGCCGCGCTTCCAAGCGCGCTAGGTAATCGCTGATTAATGGTGAGTAACGGTCGGCAAAACCATTCAAGCGACCTAAATACAGGGCGTAGCCAATGGCGATATCCGCCATGGTAAACCGTTCATCACACAAGTACTCACGCGAGCCAAGAGCCCCACCAGCCAGATGTTGGTCTAGCAAACGCAGCCGCGCAATAAACCACTTTGCATAATCCTCGGCCACAGTTGGGTTTTTGCGCTCATCAGGTTCCATGATCATGTAGCGTAAATACAAAGTCTGCGGAAAAGTCAGGGTCGCGTCGCTGTGATAAAGCCAGTTCAGATAGTCGGCATAGTCAGGATGGTCGACCGCCACACTGAAATCAGTTTGCGCGTACTTCTCGACCAAATAGTGACACATTCCACTCGATTCCGTCATACGCGCAGCGCCATCGGTCATGTACGGAACCGTCCCCAATGGGTTGGTATCTAAGAATGACTTCTCAAAAAAACGCGGTGGAAACGGCAAGACAACTAATTCGTAATCGAGCCCCATCTCCTCCAAGGCCCAAAGTGGACGCAGCGAGCGAGCGTTGTGGCAATGCCAAAGTTTGATCTTGGTTTGTTCTTGCATAGTGTTAGGTGCGCTTGGTTGTTTTAGGTTCACGATAAGTGATGGCTGGGGATTAGAGACCGAGCTGACGTGTTGCTAGATCACGCATTATTTCTTCAGAACCACCGCCGATCGCATTCACGCGCACTT
>CAZOIG010000273.1:0-2116 GCA_964579235.1 uncultured Gammaproteobacteria bacterium | reverse complement strand
CCACTATCTAAAGCGTGAATAAAGATTGAACGATGTCCCCATTGAAGCATTAGGCATTACCTTAGTAGTCCTGGTGTTCCTGTCAGCCTTCTTCTCTTCTTCTGAAACCGCCTTGATGGCGGTTAATCGTTACCGAATCCGCAATAAGGCAGACTCAGGTAACCGCAGTGCGGCGCTGGTGTTAAAACTATTGGAATCTCCCGACAAGCTGTTGGGCACGATTTTATTTGGTAACAATGTTGCGAATATTGCCGCTTCGACTTTAGCGACAGTCATCGGCCTACGCCTATTCGGTGACGCAGGCCTCGCATACGCTCCGCTACTTTTAGTTTTCGTGGTATTAGTCTTCGCAGAGGTCGCGCCCAAAACCATGGCTGCGATTAACCCTGAGCGCATCGCATTTCCCGCGAGTTGGATTTTGGCGGGACTGCAAATTGTACTCAGCCCTTTCGTTTGGTTGGTTAAGATTCTGTCAAATAGTTTTCTGCGCTTATTCGGAATCAGCGTGCTGACCCAAGACAACGCCTTGTCCAGTGAAGAGTTGCGAGCAGCGGTCCGTGAATCCTCCAACTTGATCAACGCCTCGCACCAAGAAATGCTGCTGCGGATTCTTGAAATGGAACAGGTCAAGGTTGAAGACGTCATGGTACCCCGCCATGATATGGAAGCCATCGATATCGAAGACGATTGGGACGAGATCGTGGAGCAGCTCGCCACCTCTCATCACACTCGCGTGCCGGTGTTTAGGGGCAATATGGATGACTTTGTTGGCATCGCACACGTGCGAAAAATGTTCTATCTCTCAGAAATGGGCACCTTTAATAAGGAATCCATGCTCGAAATGATACGTGAGCCCTACTTTATTCCAGAGAATAGCTCGGTAACGCACGCCCTTACCAACCTGCAAGACCAACGCAGGCGGTTCGGAATTGTGGTGGACGAATACGGCGACATCAAAGGTCTAGTCACCCTAGAGCAGATTTTGGAAGAAGTCGTAGGGAAATTCACCTCACTAGCACCCAACAACAACGTGGATATTGTTGCGGAGGTCGATGACAGTTATTTGGTTCGTGGCAGTATCTATTTACGGGATATTAACCGACAGCTGAATTGGCAACTACCCACGCAAGAAGCCAAAACCTTAAATGGACTCATTACCGAAGTGCTTGAAGCGATTCCGCAACCGAACACTTGTTTCAGAATCGACGACTACGTGGTTGAAATCATACAAACCCGCGGAACATCCGTTCATGTTGCACGTTTGAGGCGCTTGGACTACACGCCATAAGCATCGAAAAGCTTTATCGCATACAAAATTTAAGGATTGTTGATCCCAAAAGACTGGTTTATTCTTAAAGGCTAAAGCGCAAAAATACTTAATAAGTACAGCAACTTAAGTGAAAAACTTAAACTTAAGGTTTAAATTATTTCCAGAATGCGTTAATTTAGCGACTAGGTTCAACGTGTTCGACTCAATTTGACCTATGCTTAAGAGGTAAAAAGAGTTGAATTGACGCGAATTGAAACCCAACTTTGGGTGGGTTTTACGAAAGTGATTGGAGAGAAACAAGCCAGTACAAGATTGCGTTACACCAATGCACAAACCCAAATAGATAAAACGGCCTACCGACCAAAAACGTCCATACTTATGAAAATGCATACTCAAAACATCCAGAACACCCGGCTCCGCGCTGACAAGAATAGTGTAAAAAAATGGGGAGCGCTCATCTTAGGCGCGCTTGTCGCTCTTACCCTTACCGCGTGCAGCAGCGGCACGACTGTGTCGTCTGCACCGATTAGCTTTACCGGTGTGTACAACGGCACGTATCAAAATGTCGATGGCACAGCCTTCGGCACAGCTGTTTTGAACATCGTGCAGAACGAAGACGGCACGGCTGTATCGGGCAACGTCATATTCGAGCAAGACGATGCCAGCGAAAGCACCACACAATGCTTATTAAACGCTGCATTCGCGGATCAACCCATTAGCGGTTTTTCGCTAACTTTGAGCATTGATCAAGGTGGCGCAGAAGGCTCAGTGCTCAATATTCAATTGACACAGTCTAATGGCGGCAATCAACTCGATGGCACTTACGTATCAGACGTCTGCAGCAGC
>CAZOIG010000272.1:0-3128 GCA_964579235.1 uncultured Gammaproteobacteria bacterium | reverse complement strand
GCTGTGAACGGGTGATGCAAAGATGTCCAATTACCATCGCTGTCTTCTTCAAACATTGGAAAGTCAACGACCCAGACCGGAGCCCACTCCTGCTCAGAAAACCCTAAAGAGTGTCCGAGCTTAACGCGCAAAGCGGCAAGTGAGTCATTCACAACTTTGGCTGTATCTGCACCAAAAAAGACTAAGTCGCCGTCTTCAGCACCAATGCGCTCCATTACTTGATTCAAACACTCGTCCGAGAGGTTTTTAACAATCGGCGACTGCAAGCCTTCACGGCCTTTGGCAAGCTCGTTCACTTTGATGTAAGCCAAGCCTTTGGCGCCGTAAAGCGCCACAAAATCGGTGCAATCGTCAATTTCCTTACGGCTCATTTTTGAGGAGCCCGCTGGAATCTTCAGTGCCGCGACTCGACCCTTCTCAGAATTTGCTGGGTTAGAGAATACTTTAAAATCCTCTCCTTTCATTAAGTCGGTAACGGTGATCAATTTGAGCGGAATACGCAGATCAGGACGGTCAATGCCGTAATCTTCGATCGCCTGGGCGTAGCTCATCTTAGGGAATGGCCCCTGTAGCTCAACGTCGCCTACCTTGCTGAATAGTTCTGTGATCATGGATTCCATCATGTCCATGATTTCGTCTTCATTTAAAAATGAGGTTTCGATATCCAACTGGGTAAATTCCGGTTGTCGATCAGCACGTAAATCTTCGTCACGAAAACATCGCGCGATTTGATAATAACGTTCGAATCCAGAGACCATCAGCAATTGCTTAAACAATTGTGGGGATTGAGGTAGCGCGAAAAATTCGCCCGCGTGGACCCGGCTCGGAACCAAATAGTCACGCGCACCCTCGGGTGTTGATTTAGTTAAGATGGGCGTCTCGATATCAACAAAATCACGAGAATCGAGAAAATCACGCATGAACTTAGTCACCGCACTGCGGGTTCTAATTGTCTTTTGCATGATCGGTCTACGCAGGTCCAAATAACGATACTTGAGGCGCACCGCTTCGCTTACATCGTCGTCATCAAGCTGGAATGGGATAGGCTCAGAACGACTTAATACAGTTAGCTCGGTCGCATACACCTCGACCATACCTGTAGGCAGATCTGGATTACGGGTGCCTTCTGGTCGCGCCCGAACTTTGGCAGTGACCGCCAAGACATGCTCGTTTCTGACCGTATCAGCCAGAGCAAAAGCCTCTTGGGCATCTGGATCAACCACCACCTGTAATAGCCCGGAGGCATCTCTAAGGTCGATAAAAATCACGCCACCGTGGTCGCGACGACGATGCGCCCAACCTGCAACTGAAATAATTTCTCCAATATGGGATTCATTGATCTGCCCGCATTGGTGGCTTCGTAGTGTATTCATTTTGAATTTAGCGTTTAGGTATTTAGATTTAGAGAAAGCTGCACAAGTTCGCACTCTTCAAACTCAGCGAAAAGCTTGGTTTGAGCTGCGACCTGCATTTTAGTCTGGTGATTAGTGTCGTAACTCGGGTTGTTTTTCGCCATCCGAATTAGGTTTATTGGGGTCATCGTCAACTGCGTTGACCACACCCGCCGAAAGGATCATTTTTAAGCCTTTCTCAACACTGATATCGAGGCGGCGCACGTCTCTTTCTGGCACCATGATGTAATAACCCGAGGTTGGGTTTGGCGTTGTTGGTACGTAGATGTTAATCAACGGCTCGCCCAATACGCCCTCTATGGTTTTCGGGGTTTCGCCAGTCACGAAAGCAAGCATCCACATTTCGCGGCGCGGATACTCAACCAAAACCACTTCTCTGAATGAATTGCTGGCGTCAGAAAACAAGCTGGCGGTGATTTGTTTAACCGCGCCATAAATCGAGCGAACCAATGGAATGCGAGCCAGAATTGATTCCCAGGCTGATACCATGCCTCGCCCAAATAAACTTGCCGCCATGAAGCCGGTTAATACAACTAGGAACAGCGTCAAAATAACGCCAAGCCCAGGTATATCAAAACCGATTAATGCCTCTGGCCGATACTTAGTCGGCAATAGCAATAGGGTTCTATCCACTAAGCGAATAGAAAACATCAACACCCAATACGTTGCCACGAGAGGCAGCCAGATCAACAAGCCAGCCACGAAATAGCGTCTTATTCTTTGCATCATTTGCTTTATGTCCTCCGTGTCATCGTTGGTAGTGTTGGCAACATTAGTGTGATTGCAATGCTGAAAATAGAGCATGCGATGCGCCGCAAGGTCACATCGAAGATCGCCTCTATGTTAATTCGTTTCGAGCTAATAACTGACTAATCTGAAGTAAGCGTAGCGCCAGCACTAGACTGCGATTGGCTTGCTTGCGTACTGCTATTAGTATCCGCCGATTTTGACTCTGGCTTCGCCTTAGGCTTACCCGAATTCTTAAAGTCTGTCTCATACCAACCCGTGCCTTTAAGCTTAAAGGCTGCGGCCGTGAGTTGTTTCTTCAGTGCGTCTTCGCCACATTCTGGGCAGGTCAGCAATGGTTGATCACTCATTTTCTGTAATGCTTCAAGAGCGTGATCGCAGCTCTTGCAAGAATATTGATAGATTGGCATGGCGCGCGGCTAAACGTTCAGACGTACTGCATCAAAATCGAATCGAGAATTATACTCTTAACTGCCAGCAATGGTCATACTTTCAAGCAAGATTGAGCCACAATGAGTATTGCCGCGAGTATCGGTATCTGAACCAATAGCGGCAATATTGGCGTACATATCGAGCAAGTTACCCGCAATAGTGATTTCTTCTACCGGATAGGCCAATTGACCGTTTTCAACCCAAAACCCAGCGGCACCACGCGAGTAGTCGCCAGTAACAGAATTGATACCGGAACCGATCAGCTCGGTCACTAGCAGCCCAGTATTCATCTGACTGAGCATTTCATCAAAACTTTGCCCAGTGTTAGTGATGCGCAAATTGCGTACTCCACCGGCGTTTGCGGTAGTTTGCATCCCCAGCTTTCTGGCCGTGTACGAGCCGAGCACATAGCTTTGCAATACGCCGTTTTCAAGCACAGCCCTTGCAGGGGGTGTCGCCACTCCCTCTGAATCGTACAAGGCGCTATTGTTCGCGCTCATCAGGTGGGGGTTTTCGGTCAGTGTGACAAAATCCGGC
>CAZOIG010000271.1:0-3029 GCA_964579235.1 uncultured Gammaproteobacteria bacterium | reverse complement strand
CGCGAGTTGGTCTGATGCAAGGTCAACTCATTGCCCCAAAGGTTTACATCAACCCAATGTCCCTTCTCGCTATTACCAGTTTCACAGCCCAAAATATCAGTGTAGAAAGGGAGTGTTGTTTCTAGATTGCCGCCTGGTACGGCCAAATGAAAAGTGTTTGCCATATCTATAATTCTTCGAATGTGTTCTTTTTGATCACCGCACAATGCCAATATGCTTGTGTGCAGTGGCGAATGGCTGACAGTGTAGCTCAAAATCTGGGGTTTACAAGTCAGGGCAATCAAGCACTGCGTTTGGCGTAAATCACTAAACTAATCCCGCTCATAATCACCATCGTCGCGAACACCAACCGTGTAGAAAGCGCTTCACCTGCAAACATTACGCCACCAATCGCGGCAATTGCAGGAACCAACAACTGCACCACTGCGGCTTGTGTTGCCGTTAAACCTTTGAGCGCTGCATACCATATTGCATAGCCAACCCCTGAGGTTAGCGCCCCGCTCATAACTGCAAGTATGACTCCCTCGCGGCTAATAGAAGACATCTGCAAGCCAAACAATAGTACAACGATTAGAAACGGCAAGGTTCTTGCGAAATTGAATGTTGTGTCACTCAAGGGGTTAACCGAGCCCTGCCCCTTTAGCGTGTAAACAGCCCATGCAACGCCAGCGAGACTCATCAACAAAAAGCCTGCAAGCGACGGTGTGGAGAGCGTAGGAATCATTAAATAAACGAACCCAGAAAATGCCGCTGCGATACCCAGCCACTCAATACCGCTGAGTCGATTACCCGCCTTGATCCCCAGAAGGATCATTGTGATTTGAACAGCACTGAATAAAATCAACGCCCCGGTACCCGTATCCAACCAAATATAGGCATACGAAAATGCCAGCGCGTACACAAACAGCATAAACGCAGCTAACCAGCCGCCCTTAGACGCTATTGGCTTAGAGGTGTGAGCACGAGTTTGCGATACGGCTAAAATCACTGCGAGAGCTAGCGCGCCTGAAAGTAATCGGATGATCGTAAAGTTGGCCGCGTCAATTGCGCCCGAGGCTAGCGCCAAACGGCATAATACGGAGTTGCCTGCAAACGCGATTAGCGCTAAGGCGGTGTAAGTGAACGTCTTGAATTTAGACATAGTCTACCCAATTATTTGAATCGAAGAGTGCCGCGAAAGGCAATCTACGGTCAATAATTTGCGATGTCTGAACAGGAGGCCGAAAAACATTTCTGCAGTATACGTCAGACGAGGTGCCTGAACTGATATGCTCTGAACATCGTCAATAAAAAAGCAATCCCTATGAGCAATTACAAACAGGTGTTTTACGCCATTATGGCCATCGTTGGACTGTGCGCTACTTGGTACTTTAACTTGCAAGCTATGCAAGACCCGAACTTTTCATACGCCACATTCATTGCGGACAACTACGTTAACCCGTCGTCTGCCTCCATCATGAATGACATTGCAGTGATACTGGTGGTGTTCTTCTTTTGGTCTTTCTTTGAAGCCAAACGCTTGGGCATGAAGCATTGGTGGGTCTACGTTCCACTTTCGATTTTGATCGCTCTGGCCGTTGCCTACCCGCTGTTCTTATTGATGCGTGAGCGTAAAATGGCGCTAAGCGCGAAAAGCTAATCTTTAAGTCTACTGTGGCCTGAGACGTTGTCACAAGATACTGCTCGCGCGTCGATTCAAAACGAGTTTTTGTTGCCTGCAGTAATAACTCACGGCGATTATGCCGAAGTTCGGTTGAGCTATCTCGGCAACGGCTTAGTGTTTAGTAGTCTGCTCGTTCTGCATGCAGCGATAGAGTCATTCTTAGAAGTTGAATATAACTCGTCTTCACTAAACAATAATATCGTCAGCCAAGTCTAATAAGTCTGAGGGTTATCCCTCCCAACAAATAACCTACATATGTACACTAGCTATGCGTCTATTTAGCTCTCTACTGATATCTCTATTTTTGTGTCTGTCTTCTAGCAACACTGGCTCGGCTGAGTCGGTTAATGCTGCCGACACCGTATTGTTCAACGCCAAGGTGTATACGCTTGACTGGCATGACCCTGATCTAGATGGAACACCCCACCCCAGCGCTCCCTTCAAGGGCGGGGTTTGGCAAGCAGATGCAGATGCGATAGCCATTGCTGGCAACAAGATTCTGGAGGTGGGTCGATACGAGGAACTCAATAAATACATCTCTGACAGCACTGAGGTAATTGACCTCGAGGGAGCTACGGTTATTCCAGGCTTAGTCGATTCTCATGTACACATTGCTGAACTTGGACAAATACTCGAGCGCATCAACTTGGCTGGAATTGAATCACCTGCGCAGGTGATCGATGCGCTCAAAACCAGAGCTGAAAATCTAAACACAAACGATTGGCTGATTGGGCAAGGCTGGGATGAAGGCGCTTGGGCAAACAATTATCCCAACCGTAAGATGCTGGATGCGGTCTTTCCAGATAACCCCGTGTACCTAAAGAGCCTTCACGGCTTTGCCGTTTGGGTTAATTCTCGCGCCTTGCAACTCGCGGGCGTTGATCGCACCACGCAAGCGCCGGTTGGCGGCGAAATTTTGCGCGACGAACATGGTGAGCCCACTGGCATCTTGCTGAATCGAGCCACAACCCTAATAGCTGATGCAGTGCCTAAACCAAGCGTTGAAAAATTTGCTGAGTCTATCAGGAAGGGTTTGCAAAAAGTGGCTGAGGACGGTTTTGTGGCCGTGCACGAAGCTGGCGCAGAGACGCTACATATAGACGCGTTCCAACACTTGCAAGCGACCAATAGTCTGGGGCTTCGTGTTTACGCCATGCTTTCGAGTCGTGATTCCGAACTTGCCGAAGAATGGCTGTCGAAAGGACCGTTGATAGATGAAAGCGGCTTTTTGGATATTCGCTCAGTAAAAGCGTATTACGACGGTGCCTTAGGTTCTAGGGGCGCCCGACTGCTAGCAGACTATAGTGATAAACCAGGGCATCGGGGAGTAAGCGGCGATGGCTATGGCTTTGATTTTGAGGTGGTA
>CAZOIG010000270.1:0-2911 GCA_964579235.1 uncultured Gammaproteobacteria bacterium | reverse complement strand
GCTCTATCGCCGAGCGTTGTTTGGATAAAGTTACGCATGCTTTCAAAATACGCTTGGCTCTGTTTGGGCCCGGTGAAAATCAAGGGCAGGACGATGCCTTGATTGTCCGCGTCCAGCATCAGGCCGAGAATGTATAAAATTTCTTCAGCTGTCCCAACCCCACCAGGAAAGACAATTACGCCGTGTGCGAGTCTGACGAACGCTTCCAGGCGTTTTTCAATGTCGGGCATAATGATCAACTCATTGACGATCGCGTTTGGTGCTTCTGACGCAATGATCCCTGGTTCTGAAATACCTATGTAGCGGGGCGTGCTCATACGTTGTTTGGCATGAGCTATGTTAGCGCCTTTCATTGGACCTTTCATCGCGCCGATACCACAGCCGGTGCAGATATCCATGCCGCGTAGGCCCAAGCGATAACCGACTTTCTTGCTGTAATCGTACTCGGTTTTGCTGATGGAGTGCCCACCCCAGCAAACCACTAGGTTAGGGCGTTTTCGCGCTTTCAATGCGTCGGCATTACGCAAGGTTTTAAACACCATGTCGGTGGTGCTTTCGCCGTGAGCTTCCCATATTTTTACTTGATCGCGCAGATAAACGATATCGCGAAGTACCGCAAATAAGTGGTCCCGAATGCCAACAATCATCTTGCCGTCGACAAAGGCATTGTCGGGCGCATTACTCAACTTTAGTTTCACGCCACGGCAGGTGCTCAGCAGTTCAATCTGGAAGTCTTCGTGCGCAGCTAATAGTGCATGGCCATCGTCACTGTCCGCGCCAGTTGATAGAACGGCGAGCGCACAATTTCGAAATAGGGTGTGGTAAATCTCGTCGCTGCCTGAGTGCAACATGTTAAGTTCGTTGCGAGTAAGTAGGTCGAGTTGTCCCTTGGGACGAATAGTCGCGTTTACCATATTCTAGGTCGGGGTATTTCGGTTGGGTTAATTTCGGTTGGGTTAAAAAGGTGCTTTACCAAGGTGATGAGCTTAACCTAATCTGGTATCGATTGATAAGCTGCTATCGATTGAGTAGTCGCATTAAAAAAGGCTGTCGAATTCGACAGCCTTTTTTGTTTCAAGCGAAGTTTACTGAGTCGTTATCTCTCTGCGGCTGCTTTAGCAACCAATTGGTCAACGACTTTAAACATTTCTTGAACACTGCCAGCATGGCTCACGCTGGTGAGGTATTTACCATCCACGATGATCGCTGGTACGCCGGTGGCGCCTGAATCTGCTGAAATCTTCTTAGCTGCGACCATTTTGTTGGCGACTTCAAATGACTCGAATGTTTTCTTAACGTCTTCTGCGTCGAGACCGTAAGCGCTTAGAAACTCAACCAAGTTGTCTAAATTGTTGATTGGGCGACGTTGAATATGAATAGCCTTAAAGTAGTCATCATAAGCTTTTTCAGGCGCGTCTAGGGCTTGCATAGTGTAGAAGGCTTGACCTTCAAATACCCAACGTGGACCGAAGTTTGCTGGCACTTTCACCAGCTCAGCATTTTCTGGTTTGCTCTCGTTCCAACGCTTTAGGCTTGGTTCTAGCGTAAAGCAGTGGCCGCACTTGAACCAAAATAACTCTGCGACTTCGATCTTGTCACCTGTGCTGACAGAAAACTGATTTCTCACTTCCTGGTATTTGGATGGATCTAATTCTTGGGCTGTAGTCTGTGCCTGACAGGCCATAAGTGCTGCAAAGCTCACAATAACAATGAAACTGTGCTTCACTTTGCTGATCAGGGTTTGATGTGCGGTCGTATTCACGATGACTCCTCTGCAAATAGAAAATGGTAGTTATTAAGTTGGAATAATTTGTCAGAACAACGTCCGACGTCTAAGTTCGAATCATACTGCACGCGGGTTAAGCCCGCGTAAACTTGCTTCTTTTTAATACTACTCTATGCCTGCTCGAGTTTGCTAGTTAAAGATTGGTGCAAACCTTGAAAGCCGCCATTACTCATTATCAGTATATGCAGCGGTGAATGAGTCTGTTTGGCCGAGCGCGCTGCGTCAATGAGCTGATCCAGCAATGCGTCAATAGCATGATAGGTCTTTATATCGTCGGATTGCAGTTCAGATATATCCCATTTAACGCCTTGGTCCGCAAACACCAAACTTTGATCGGCCGCCTGTAGAGAGCCAGCCAATAAGTCTTTATGAACACCTTGCTTCATAGTGTTTGAGCGTGGCTCTAACACCGCCAATATCTTCTCAGAGCCGGCTTTATTGCGTAAACCGTTTAGCGTTTCAGTGATCGCCGTAGGGTGGTGCGCAAAATCATCGTATACCGTCACATACTCGTCGCTGTAGATTGTTTCAAGTCGTCGCTTGACCGATTTGAAACGTTGCAAAGCCAAAACAGCATCGTCAAGCTGAACGCCTACATGACGGGCTGCAGCAATCGCCGCTACCGCGTTCAACATATTGTGGCGGCCGATTAACGGCCACTTTAGAAGTGTTGTTTGTTGTTGAAACGATATTTCAAACTCGCTGCAATCTGCGGCAATGGGAACGCAAGACCAGTCACTATTTTGACTAGAGCCGAAACTCTGCTGCTCTGCCCAACAACCCATCTCAAGCACATCATCAATGTAGGGCTCTGAGGCGTTATGCACCACCAAGCCTAATTCTGGAACAATTTTTAAAAGGTGGTGGAATTGCTTTTTGATATCGTCAATCGAGTCAAAAATGTCAGCGTGATCAAATTCCAAATTGTTCAGCACCACCGTTTTAGGGCGATAGTGAACAAATTTAGAGCGCTTATCAGAGAAAGCGGTATCGTATTCATCGGCTTCGATCACGAAGAAATCGCTCTCACCAATACGCGCCGACTCCCCAAAATTCTCTGGCACGCCACCAATTAAGAAGCCTGGCGAGTAACCGCAGTCTTGCAGAATCCAAGCCAACATGCTG
>CAZOIG010000269.1:0-10756 GCA_964579235.1 uncultured Gammaproteobacteria bacterium | reverse complement strand
ATTATTCGCCCGAGCGCTGAATACACTGGTCCAGAACACCGCAAAGTGCCTAGCATCGATAAGCGTTAGGCGATGCGTTCTTAAAGCGCCCGTTCAGGCATGAAAAAACCCGCTAGAGCTCAAAGCTCTAGCGGGTTTTTTTTGCTCTTTAGCTTGGTTGAAGCTAGCGAGACAAATCAGCAAGAATGCCCTCAATACGCTTAGCGTTGGCACCAATGTCGCTTTGCCCCACACGTGAGACCGATCGCACGTCGACCAAGCTATTGTCTTGTTCAGCTCGTATTCGAATAACCACGTCGTCTTTGAAGCCCCAGACAAAAGTCGTTTCGGTCGCTTCGATGATGCCAGCCTCAGGATTTTGCGACACCAACTCCCAACCGCGTGCCTCAACCAACTCTAGCGCGCTGGCAAACACCTCGTCAGCAGGTTTCGCCAAAGTCAGAGTCTTGATATCAGGGTAAGCCGCTTGCTGGGCTTCTATGTTTTCAGCGGGATACGCCAATGGATTAGTGTCTTCCCCGCGCAGTTCAATGACCTTGTCAAAACTTGGTGGATCTTGCACATCAGTCGAAATATTGTGGATCGGCGGAAGTGTGCGCGTCTTGATTAGCTGGTTGCCAAAAATAAGAATCGGCACCAAGGCCAACATAGACGCAAAGCGAGCGGCTTTGGCCAACTCCGGCGCACTTTTAGACTTAGCAAATCCAACAATCGTACCGATTAGAAATACCGCTATCGCCAGCATGACGCTGTAACCGACTAAATCAAAACCCGTTCGAAAATGAATCAAGTCCATGCGCGTCGCGATGGCGGCAAGTGGAAACGTAAGAATCGCAATAAGGCCTGAAGCCTTGAATAGTTTGGCGAGCATTGTGGTCTCTCTCAAGTTAGCAAGCGAATTGACTGATGAGATCGACTACGTTTGCGGCGCTCTCATCAAAACAGGCGCGCGAGTGTAGCAGAACGAGAGTGAAGCTGCCTCAACGCACGGCAGCCAATCGCTGCAAGCGACCTGACAAGCGCTCCAAAGCACCGCGCTGGGGATGGATTTTTGCATAGTCTAGTCCTTGCAGAAGCTCGTCAGCAATGTCTGGCCGGTTACACACCAACAGCATGTCGCATCCTGCTGTCAGCGCATCTTCGGCTTGTTGCACAACGCTGTAATCGGCCATTGAATCGATTGCACCCTGCATGGTGAGATCATCGCTGAATACAATCCCTTCAAAATTCAGTTGCTCTCGTAATACATCCTTTATCCAAAAAGACGAAAACGTCGGGATATTGCTATCACACGACTCAAACAAAATGTGTGCCGTCATCACCGCATCAACCTCGTCGATCAACTGCTTATAGGGCGTTAAGTCATGCTCTGAGAGGCTATCAAGAGAGCGCGCATCAACCGGCAGGCAATGGTGTGAATCTCCGCCAACACCACCGTGTCCGGGAAAATGCTTGGCCGTTGTCGCCATGCCCTTGGAGTGCATACCGTCCATGTACGCGCCGAGTAGTTCAGTGGCAACGTTTGGATTGGCATGGAAACTCCGATCACCAATCACCTCATTGTCTTGGCTGTTGACGTCAAATACGGGCGCAAACGAGAAGTCCACACCTACGTTTATCAGTTCCCCAGCCATGGTTCGTGCCGACTCAAACGCCAACATCGGTGCAGTTTGTTTATCCTTATCCCAAGCTGCACCAAACTCAGCAGCCGCTGGTAGAGCGCTAAAACCCTGTTTGAAACGCTGTACTCGACCTCCCTCTTGATCTACCGCAACGAGCAATTGCGGTGCTCGCAATTGTCTAATTTCGGCAATTAATTCAGCGACTTGCTGAGGATCTGAGTAGTTACGCGCAAACAGAATAACGCCACCCACCAGCGGGTGACATAAGCGTTGGCGATCTTCAGTGCTGAGCGTGAGGGCCGCGACGTCGAGCATAACTGGGCCGAGAGGCATTCTTAAGGTCTGTGGCTTGCTTGAGGGCATATCAGTGGTAGGAGAATGAGTTGCTTAATTGAATTATTGTTTGAGTGAAACGACCCAACTGTTCGAGAATAAAGTCAGCCTTTGCGAATCAGGACTCCCGAATCAACACTCTAGTGCCGACCGAGACCATGTCAAAGAGTTTCATAACATCCGCATTGCGCATTTTTACGCAACCGTGTGAACTCGGTATACCCATTGGGTGCGAATCGGGCGCGCCGTGAATGTAGATATAGCGTGCTTGAGTATCGACATTGCCAAGGCGATTATGCCCCACTTCTTCTCCGCAGAGCCAAAGAATACGACTTAGAATCCAGTCTCGATTCGGCTGTTGCTGCGCCAAATCTTCAGAGTAAATTTCACCAGTGGGGCGTCGACCAACGAACACCGAATTCACTGGCTGGCCGGTGCCTATTTTAGCGCGAATGCGATGCTTGCCCAGCGGAGTGCATTCGCTGCCACTGAGCTGACCTATACCATTCTTGGCCGTTGCCACATGCGCCTCGAATACAATGTCGCCGTGCGCATCTTTGAGCAGCAAGTATTGCTCAGCTATGCTGATCTCAATGTAGGCGCCCGTGTGAGTGTTCATATTCCAGTCCATTTAGAACCTAGTCTAGGTCAGCGAATCAAAGCTAGCGCGTCGATTTAAGATTAAAGCGAATCGAGCTCACGCAAACCCAGCTCATGAAGAATCGCATCGCAACCAATGCTAACCAGATCAAACACGTCGGTGAAACCAGCTGCGCCGCCATAGTATGGGTCAGGCACAATCGTGCGATCGGTCATTCCTAGACGATTAGCAGCACTTAAAAATAGTTCAAGCTGCGCAGTGCTTTGTTGCGGCTTAGCCTGTTCCAGCAACGCCAAATTGTCTGCGTCCATTGCATAGATGAAGTCGTAATGGGTAAAGTCGGTCGCCGCAATTTTTTGTGCGCGGATGAACTCCATATCAATCCCTCGTGCCGCCGCCGTTTGTCGCGAACGAGCATCACTTTGCTCACCAATATGATAAGCATGGGTACCTGAGGACTCGATACTGACCCGCAGCTCTAAGCCAAGCTGATTGACCTTAGATTGCATAACCGCGTGCGCCGTCGGCGAACGGCATATATTGCCCATGCAAACGAACATCATGTTGATCTTTTTTTGTGACATAGACTGATTAAAATTTTAAGTCAGACAGAGTTGAGCTAATTTCAGTTCAAGCGCTTGCCATCGCGGCTCTTGCTTGGTCTAAATCGCTTTGTGTGTCGATACCAAAACCGGAGGGGTAATCAAACACATGAACTTGAATTGCATAGCCATAATCCAATACTCTTAATTGCTCCAAACTCTCGCATTGCTCCAATTTACTTGGCTCGAGCTGTGTGAATTGAGTCAGAAAATGCGCGCGGTACGCATAAATTCCAATGTGATGTAGCGGCGCGCAATGACGTTCATCTCTTGCGAATGGGATCAGGCTACGCGAAAAATACATTGCCCTGCCCAATCGGTTAGCAACCACCTTTACGGTGTTTGGATCCTGCATTGCGTCTTCAGAATCAAGGGCTTTTGCAGCGGTTGCCATCACCGTATTGGAATCACTGATTTGATACAGTGCCATTGCGGTTTCGTTGATCAAGCGCGGCGGAATCATCGGCTCATCGCCCTGAACATTCACCACAATATGATCATCAGCCAACTCAAGTCTCTCCACGACTTCTGCTAGGCGGTCGCTGCCTGAAGGGTGATCAGGATTAGTCAGCAACACCTCGCACTGCATATCACTCAATGCCTTAGCGATATCATCATGATCGGTCGCTACCACAACCCGCGACGCATTTGATTCCAGGGCACGCAACACCGTATGCCGAATCAACGCTTGGCCATTCAAGTCAGCCAACATCTTGCCGGGCAGACGAGTCGACGCCATGCGCGCAGGTATCACAACTGTAAAATCTAGAGAATCCATTATTGTTTAGACCATTTCTCGTATTCAGACTGACTCAATTCACGCGCCTCGGATTCCAACAGAATCGGTACTCCCGACCGAATGGCATAGGCTAAGCGCCCAGACACGCTAATCAACTCTTGATTATCGCGATCATAACAAAGGCGGCCTTTGGTGATCGGGCAAACTAAACTGGTGAGTAATTGTGGATCAATCATGACTTAAATACGATGTAGAGCACTTTGCTGTGCTTTAACGCTTTGGGTAATTCTATCGAGCATTTGCTCATCGAGCCGAGCTGTTACGGGGAGGTAATACAAATTCTCCAAGTCAAAATCTCGACACTTCACCGCATCTTTCTCGGTCATCAACACGGGTAGACCGTTATCGAAGATCAGATCATCCTGCGTAAAGTCATGGTGGTCGACGAAACGATGCTCTGGGCCCGCGTAACCCAATGATTGAGCTGTTTCAAAAAAGCGTTGTGGCTTTGCGATACCCGCTACCAAATTAAATTCAGTCGTACTGGTATGCAAATTAGAGGCTTTTTGGGTAACGGGCATAACAGCACCGCTTTGCAAGTAAAATGAGGGCGCGTAATTGCCGCGATCTGAATGCGTTGGCGACACATGGTAAACCACCTCATCCATGTTCTTTTTGCGACTGAACGGTTCGCGATAAGGCCCTGCTGGCAGCAGAAAAGAGTTCGAAGACTCTACGGTTCTATCCTCAATACAGATCCGAAGGCTAGGTAAGAGCTGCCAATGCTGTAAGCCGTCATCGCAAATGATCGCGTCCAGCTTAGCACGGCTTAGCAAGCTCTCAATCGCCGCACGTCGGTTCGCGCTAACCGCCACAGGGACCTTAGTTTGCAAGTAAAGCATCATAGGCTCGTCCCCTACTTCACTCACCTCACTACTCTCATCGAGCACTCGCACAGCATCGTTTGAATCTGATTGGCGCTTATAGCCTCGACTCACGATACCCACCTTTAAACCACGCTCTTTCAAGGCAAGAGCCAGTGCTCCCACAAAAGGTGATTTCCCGCTTCCGCCCACAGTTAGGTTGCCAACGACTATCGTGGGCACAGGCGGCGAATAAACGCGCAGGAGGCCTGATTTGTAGGCTAGGCGGTGAACAGACGAGAGAATGTAATAAAGCAACGAAAGAGGTAACAAAAGCACACTCAGCAGATTCGGTTTCGACCAGCTCGACAAAAGCGCTGTTTCTAAGCAATATGTTGTTTGCGAGTTACTCATAGCGAGTCTGCGTTGCGAAAGAGACTAAAACGACCGTAGCGCCAACTATCGCCCGAAAGAGAAGAAGCCTTTGCGACTCTTCTTAGACTGCATACGATGCAGTTCTGCGTATAAGCCATTGCGGCGCAGCAACTTGGTGTGCGAGCCCTTCTCCACGATTTCGCCCGCATCCAATACTAAAATCTCGTCGGCACTTTCAATCGTGCTCAATCGGTGCGCGATCACCAGTGAAGTGCGATCACGCATGAGCGCTTCCAATGCTTCTTGCACATAACGCTCAGACTTATTATCCAGTGCTGAGGTCGCTTCATCCAGAATTAGAATCGGTGCGTTCTTATAGATCGCTCGCGCGATGGCGATGCGTTGACGTTGGCCACCTGAAAGCCGCAAGCCCGACTCACCCACTAAGGTTTCCAAACCGTCAGGGAGCTCGTTCAAAAACTCATCCACATGCGCGGCTTCTATCGCATTGATCAATCGATCTTCATCGTAATCGTCCATCATGCCGTACATGATGTTGCGACGTATCGTATCGTCGAACAAGGTTGTATCTTGCGAGACGAGTGCGATTTGGTCTCGCATATCTTTTAAACGCAAATCAGAAATATTGTGACCGTCGAGAAGAATACTGCCTTCCTCAGGTTGATAAAAACGCAATATCAAGCTGGTGATGGTCGATTTACCACTACCCGAGGGGCCAACCAAAGCGACCCGCTTGCCAGGCTTAATCTCAAACGAGATGTTCTTAAGGATGGCTTGCTCGTCGTCTTCGTAGCGAAAGCCAACATTTTTAAACTGCATATGCCCGCTAGTCGCGTGCAAAGGCAGTTCACCTGTGTCTTTTTCAGGCGCTGCGTCGATCACCGAGAACACACTATTGGCTGCAGTGATGCCAATCTGAATTTTCTCATTCACCTTGGTTAAGCGCTTAATTGGGCTCATCAACATGATGCAGGCAGATAAATAAGAAGTGAATTGCCCTGCGGCCTCAGGCCCTACTCGCAAGTAGTTAAGGTAAATGTATAGAATTAGCGCTATCGCCGGACCAACCGCCAACAGCGTAATCGGTACGACCGCTGATGAGACTCTGGCTCGCTTTAAGTTTTGTTGTAAGTTGAAGTCGTTGGCGCGTGAGAAATTCTCTAACTCCTGGCGCTGACCCGAATACACCTTGATCACTTTATGGCCAATCGAAGCCTCTTTAACTGTGTCGGCGATACCGCCCATCGAGTCTTGAATCTCTTTACTGGTGCGGCGAAAGCGTGAATTCGAGTAACGCGTAATGAGGTAAATCAGTGGAATCGAAAACATAAAGATCAGCGTCAAGCGCCAATCCAAATAAACCAACCAGACAATCAATGCGGTGGTGACAACGGTATCTTTAAATAATATCGTCAAGGTGTCCGTGGTCGCAGTGGCGGTCGCCTCTACGTCGTAAATAAGCTTGGACACATTTTTAGAGGAAGAATTTTTAGCGAAATAGGTCGTCGGAAGCGTAATCAAACGCGCAAAAATGTCGCGCCTAATTTCATGCACTACATAGCGCCCTAATCGAGCCATTGCGTAGTTCGCGAGATAGCCCAACACCGCTCGCAGCACAATCACACCCAAAACAATTAGAGCAAGCCAACGTAAATGCCACTCCTGCGCATTAACGAAACCATCGTTAACGATCATTTCGATTAATGCCGCAAACGACGCCTCAGTTAAAGCCGTCAGCACCATGAACAGCACCGCCAAGCCCAAGAGACTCTTATGTCGCCATAGGTAGTTGAGTAGGCGCTTAAACACCTCTACAGCGTTGAAGTCACTGCCGCCGAGGGTACCGTTCTCTGGAAGGAAAGACGCTTTCATGTAATTATTATTGTGCTGGCTGAGAGCTCGGCTGTGATAACAGCTTTGGCCAATGAGCAAAGCCTCTACTGACCACTTTGGTTTGCTTGTTCGGTCGCAAAAGTGATATTGGTCATATTCAGCTCCTGCGCCACATCAAGCACCTTGATCACGGCTTCATGTGTGGCCAAACGGTCCGCTCGAACCAGAAGTACTAATTGCTCCTGATCTTGGTATTCAGACAATGCGCGCCGCAAGGTATCTCGATTGGAGTTAACCAAGGCCGTAGCGCTCGTATCCGAACTGGTTTGGATCGCGTATTGAGACTGCTGACCAACTTGCACTTCCAAGGTGAACGGTTGTTGCTGAGCCGCTTCGCCATTTGATTCAGGCAAGTTAATACTCAACGCCGTCTCTTTGGTGAAGGTTGTGGAGATCATGAAAAAGATCAGCAACAAGAACACCACATCAATCAAGGGCGTGAGCTCGATTGCGGTTTCGTCTTGTTCTTGATTGGTATTGAAGTTCATAGTCGTATTGTCAACCACGCATTTAGATACTGGCGCAAACGCCCTATTTTTGACTATCCAAGAGAGCCAATGCGCTTTCTTCCAAAGACACGCTTAACTCGCTGATTTTGTTGCGAAAATAGCGATAAAACATCAAACATGGAATGCCCACAGATAAGCCCGCCGCAGTGGTGATGAGCGCTTCTGAGATGCCACCAGAAAGCACCGTTGGGTCACCCACTCCGTTGGCGGTAATGGCGGTGAACACCTTAATCATGCCAATCACAGTACCCAGCAAGCCTATCAATGGCGTAATCGAAGCAATCGTGCCCAGTGCATTCAGGTAACTGCCCATGCGATGCACCACAACTTTACCGCGCTCTTCGAGTGCTTCGCGCATCGAGTCTCTGCCCAAATGTAGATTGGCCAAACCCGCTGAAAGCACTGAACCGAGTGGCGAGTGCTGTGCAACCACATCAATTTTCTGAGGCGTAAGCGCTTCTTTTTCCAGCATCTCGAGGACTTGCTCAACTAATCCTGCTGGAGCAATTTTGTTTCGGCGCAAAGAGAACAATCGCTCAAACACAATCGTCAATGCGATTACTGAACACGCCAAAATAATCCACATTAGCGGCCCACCCGCTCGGAACAACTCAAACATAAACAATCAGCCAAAGTAGTGTTATATCGCCGCAAAGTCTAACAAACTCTGCTGCGCGATGCTGGCAATTTTCGGCGGCTATTGCGCATTGTTAATGCGATACGTCTCCAGACTAGTGGTTGCATCCCAGGGCCTAAGCCGAGCTTGGCGAAAGCTACGCAGACTGATGCCACTTGCTCCAAGACTTATCTCGATACTGCCCTGCGACGGTGTATCGAATAGCTGTACGCCAGCGCTCTTGTAACGAGTTACAACACTTGCATGAGGATGTCCGTATTGATTTCGATACCCCGCCGCGATTAAACCAACTTCAGGATTTACGGCCTCAATAAACTCTTTGATTGAAGATGTTTTACTGCCTTGATGAGGAACCAAAAGCACATTGGCATCAAGGTCAATGGTTTGAGCTAATAGATAGCGTTCAACTGCTTTTTCAATGTCACCGGTTACCAAAACGCGTTTTCCCTTAAATTCAAGCATCAACACACAAGACTGGTTGTTACTGCCTCTGGGCGTGGATTTGTCGGGCGAGAGTATTTCAAAAACGAGCTTTCCCCACGCCCAGGTTTGCCCCCGTTGGCAGGCCTGCGCTTCGCTTAACACATCGACCCGACTGGTCAGCACGCGCTCTATCGGCAATGCCTTAGCAAGGGCAGCGTAGCCACCAATATGATCGTTGTCGGCGTGACTAACGATAAGCGTATCGATTGCGCGAACCCGATGTTCACGTAAATAAGGCAATAGAACAGCTTGAGCGGTGCTAAAGCCTGAGCGATAACGTGGACCAACATCGTATACCAGAGTGCGATTCTGGTACCGCACCACCATGCTTAAACCCTGACCAACATCAAGCAGTGTCACGATCGGCATGTCAGCGCGCTGCGGCTTAAAGCCAAACAACATTAAGAAGCCGAAAACAAACAGCATTAACTTGACGATACTGCGTCGGTAAATGAACCAACACACAAACAACATGCCAGCGAGTAAACCCATAACACTCGGTCTAGCAAGGCTCACCGCGCTCAATTCAAAGCTGGCAGCCCTCTCAAACACAGAGTAGGTTTGTGTCAACAGCGTTAAAACGAAGTTCATTGTCACGCTGGTGATCGCAGCGTCTGCACACAGCGTATGTAGCCCTACCGCCACCAACACCAGCGGAATCAATGCCACCCCAAACACAGGGATAGCCCAGAGGTTAATCATCAATGCTGCGATCGATGCCTGCCCGAAAAAGAATCCACTTAGAGGAATCAAAGCACCAACTAAGACCAACTGCAGGTGAAACAGCTCACCTGCTTTGCTCGCCGCGGTTTGTGCGAAACTAGGTTTTACTTGATCTGGCGTAATATTAAGGCGATTTTTCTCGGGTGCTTCCGGCTTACTGAGCTGCCAGACTCCAATAATAAACACAGCACCAAACGACATCCAAAACCCCACGTCTAAGGTAGCAAATGGATCAAACAGAACAATCAATAGCGCAGTTGGAAATAGGACTTGCAGTAGAGCCGCTCGAACTCCCCACAGCTTGAGCAGGCTGAACACCGCGAGCATTAGAAGTGCGCGCTGCGTTGGAATTGAAAACCCAGCCAGCGCTGCATAAATGCCTGCCGCCGAAAGCGCTGGCAACAAGACCCAATACTGTCGGGGGTAGCGCTCTAATAAAACTGGGAATACGTTGATCATTTTGCCAAACAAGCCAGCGGTCAAAGCAAAGATCATGCCAATGTGTAGACCCGAAATGACCATCAAGTGCGAAACACCAGTGACTTGAAAAACCTCTTTCTGCGCAGCAGAGAAGCTCGACTTAATACCCAGAGATAAAGCTAAAATCATCGCGATGCCAACTTGCGTGTTTTCGACGCTCTCAGTTGGACTAGCAGTTGAGTTAGCCGTTGGGCTAGCGTGCTGTAAACCGTCCTCGTACTTTATGCGCAAGCTGTGCGCGAGTGACGTCCTGATTCGATCAAGCGCAAAATACTCACTCGGCTCACTAAGGTGCTCTGCCTTACCCTGATGACGCAAATAGCCCGTCGCGATAACCGAGCCACGAAACAAGAATTTTTCGTAGTCAAACGCTCCCCAGCTCGCATATCCATGAGGTCGTTTGAGCTTAACCCAGAGGCGCCAGGTATCACCTGCTTTGAAGTCATGTGAGCAACGATAACAATTGAGGGCGAGCTTGCGACCAATGAGAGCTGCTCCAGCTTCGAAGAATTGAGTAGCATCGCCGTTTGTGTGCGAATCCAGCTCGATGTCAGAAAGCTTTAGGTGAAAGCGGGTTCTGCCTGGATTCGAATTCGGTACACCAGTCACAAGGCCTGTCACCTTGAGCACCTCCCCTTCAAGCTCGGCAGGTAACCAAGCGGCTTGCTGCGAGCGCTGCGCGTGGAGTGCATGACAAATCGCGAGCACCAAAATCAGACCGTAAATCAGGATCTTCCAAGCGAATCCAAAATACAGGACAGCAAATAAGCCACCAACAACACCGACTATCAATACGCTCGGCGCATGGAATGCGCTCACATAGCCGTAATTGACGCACACCACAGCAAACAGAATTGCTGCGACTAACATGGGGA
>CAZOIG010000268.1:0-2712 GCA_964579235.1 uncultured Gammaproteobacteria bacterium | reverse complement strand
CCGCCGCTGTCTTTATTCCATGTCCACACTTTAGGTGGTTGATATTCGCTCATATTGATATCCTGCTTGTTCTCTTTCTTAAACGTTGTTTCTCTTGTGTAAATTTCATCTGAATCGGCTTTACCAAACTCTGCCCAAACTATGCACCCAAATCCTGCCCAAGCTAGTTACAGGGCAAACCATAACAGCTGGAGTTTTACGTTCTGTGTATTGTATGGAAATTCTCTTCATAGACTCGTTGCGCTCGGGGTCTGTTCGACTGTATAGACCGTTGCACAACCCTTTAGCTTACAAATAACTAGATTGAATATGAATAACAACGAAACAGACACTATTTGTGATCAGGCTCATAGTCACCTAGAAGCCAGTTTCTGTGAGGATGAATACGTTATTCGAATGATGCAATTCAATGGCCAGCAAACACTCCGCAAAACCGATCAACGTTCCTTGCTAGAGCACCTATGTCGAGCCATAGCAGGTCAGCAATTATCTACTAAAGCGGCCGCAACGATCTGGGGGCGTGTAAAGACTCAGCAAAAAAAGAGCGAACTATGCTTTACACGTTTCGCCTCTGTGGTCGATGCAGACGCGCTACGTAGTTGCGGCCTTTCAAACGCCAAGACGAAAACCATCTTGGGATTGTCCGAAGCGTATGGCCACGGCCTGCTAAACGCTCGCAGCTTACGCAAACTAAAAAGTGAGCAACTCATAACGCATTTGAGCCAATTCTGGGGTGTGGGCAGATGGACTGCAGAAATGACCGCGATTGCTTACTTTGAGCAAGCCGATATTTGGTCTGAGGGCGACGTTGGTTTGCAAAATGCTTTAAACGCTTTGTATGGGGACAAGCCTGAACAAAAAAGCAAGGCTTTAAAGTTAGCAAAGCCTTTTCGCTCGTATTGGTCGCTGCATCTTTGGGCAGCCTTGGACGACGGTTTTTTTAAGCCTCGCTAAATTTGAAATATTAATAGTCACATCGCATACTGTTGGCATAGAAACGCGGCATCTAAAAGCCGTGCTTAATAAAGCATGTCAAACATAGCCCCTGCCGTTTTTTGCGTACAACGGTTGCCAATGACAAAACACCGTTTGTTCTGCCAAGTGACCACATTGATCAGGAACGAATAATGAAACCAATACCTAAATATTTAAAACGCCGCATAAGCGCAGCAGGTATCTTGGCTGTGTTAGCCATTTTGCTGAGTTTATCCAGCGCTTCTTTCTCAGGTAGCGCGAAACGACTGTCAGAACCAGTTGAAACTGACGAGTTCAGCGAGACCTTTGGGACGCGATTCGTGGTTAAAGGCGAGACACTGGGGTTGAAAAAAGCCATGCAAGACCAGGTGTGTACTGAGGGTAAGGATGTCACTGTAAAGACCCAAGTCTCACAGGTTTGCCAGGCAAAAGGTTGCTTTTTCATTGCTAGCGAAGACGAGTTTTTCGCTCGAGTTACGTTTCAAGACTACAGCTTCTTTGTACCGACTGACATAGCGGGTAAAGATGTATTGTTGAACGCGAAACTAACCCCTCGCGAGCTTAGCGCCGAACAGGTATCTCACCTAAAGAAAGACCTTGGTGAAGGTGGTGCGATCGCGCAAGGACCAACTTGTGAACTCACCGCTCAGTCCGTACGAGTCTTGAACTAAGCTCCCCATTTTTAAACCGAGAAGTAAAGTCAATGAAGAAAATTAATGTCTGGTCCGCTGAAGGCCCGAAACAAACGATTAGCAAGACCACGACCGAAGTTGGTGAATTGAAGGCCGATGAAGTCGAAGTAAACGTCGAGTTCTGCGGGCTATGCCATTCAGATTACTCAATGTGGACCAATGAGTGGGGGTTTACTCGTTATCCGTTTGTGGGCGGACATGAAGCGGTAGGCACGGTTGCGGCGAAAGGCGAGTTGGTAGAACACCTTGAGATTGGCCAAAAGGTAGGCGTTGGTTGGGTATCTCGCTCAAACCTTAACTCACCTGAATCATTGGCTGGCGACCACAATTTGTCGCCCGGCAATGAAATGACCATTGTGGGCCGCTATGGCGGATTTGCTGACACAGTACGCTGCCAGTCCGTTTGGGCGATCCCATTGCCCGATACCTTGGACATTCAATCAGCGGGACCGCTGTTCTGCGGTGGTATTACCGTGTTCAACCCAATGGTTCAATTTGATTTGAAGCCTACCGATAAAGTGGCCGTGGTTGGCATCGGCGGTTTAGGGCATTTAGCCATTCAGTTCTTAAACAAATGGGGCTGCGAAGTAACCGCATTTACGTCATCCGACGACAAGTCAGCTGAGGCAAAAGAGCTTGGTGCACATTACACCGTCAACTCTAGAGACAGCAAAGAGTGGAAGAGCTTACGTGGCAAATTCGACTTCATTATCTCTACCGTAGCGGTTGATATGGACTGGCAAGCGATGAGCGCATGTTTGGCTCCTAAAGGCCGCTTACATTTTGTAGGTATTGTGCCGAGCGAACTCGGTTTGCGGGTAAACGATCTGATGAGCCAGCAACGCTCGGTTTCATCTTCTCCAGTAGGCGCGCCGCAAGTGGTGGCGGACATGCTGGAATTCTGCGCACGGCACGACATTAAGCCGCAGATAGAAGTGTTTCCAATGTCCGAGATCAACCAGGCAATGGCACACCTAGAGGCGGGCAAGGCGCGTTATCGAATTATTTTGGAAAACTCTTAGTAGTGGTATTAGTGCTGTTAGCA
>CAZOIG010000267.1:0-1924 GCA_964579235.1 uncultured Gammaproteobacteria bacterium | reverse complement strand
TGCCTGCATCAAGTAGCGATTCAATTCCACCATAGTGATCAGTGTGTGGATGAGAGATAAAGAAGTGATGGATTTTGTTAATTTTTTTTGAGGCCAAATACGGGACAACCGCGGAGTCCGCTGCATACTTCTCGCCTGCATCAATCATTACATTAACTGAACCATCGATCAAAAGGTGCGCATCACCTTGTGTGTCGAAGTTAACGTTGATCATATGCCACTCAAGCGCCTTGAGTGGCGAACAGCTGCCCTGAGTGGCTAATATGAGAGCTATCAAAACATTGCGCATTGCTGAAACCTTGTTCTACTACGTTATACGTTTAGAGGAGAGCGTTCGGTTCAAGTCACCAATCATGAGCCGAGACAACATGCGGGTCGCTTGTTCTAGTTTTCCATTTTAACGGCGGCGAAACGCGATAATTGCGCGATATAAGAAAAAAAAGCTTGAAGCTAACAATAACAGCATAAACGCCCAGTCTTTGCGCAAATTCTGAAAGATGCCCATTACTAGCTGCTTTGCGGTTAATCGCGAAAAACTGCGGTGCGCGAAAATTGCGTTGTCCAACTGTTGATAGTTCGCTTTAAGACCATTTGGAACTAGGGCAATTTGACATACTGCCCATTCGGTGATGTCACCGCTGTCCGGAAAATCCAGGCGCAAGCCGCGCAAGGGGTGTGCGTCGTGAGATGTGGTTTCGGCTTTCAAGTGATCGAAGGGCACAAACACTTTGTTGCCGCAGTGACTCGCGTTACCTGCAGTATCCGTTTTGGCCTCGTTCGCATGAGTCTCTAACTTGAACTGAGTCACAACGGTCCGCGAAATAGAATGCAAATGATCCGCGTGATACAGCTGGAATTCTTGATATTTGCGATCAACGCTGTTCCCATCGGCTTGTGTTGAAGAATTCGAGTGTTTAGTTTGCCTTAGAGCATCGAACTCTAAGTAAAAGCCGGCTACGGTGTGAAGTTCAACATTTATGTTGTCGAGCCTGATGTATGGATCATGGGATTGTCCTCGGAGGATATTCTCAGCGTCGCCAAATTCCATATTGTGGAGCTGCCACTCATCTAGATTCAGCTGCAGTAATTTATCTTGCTCCAAGGCCAGCAGGCCATTGAAAAACAAGTTTGCTTTGAGTGGGCTCTCTGACCCCGTTAGGTCTGATGCGGTGTGGGTTATCGCGATTTCACAACTCCTGCACGCATTTAGGTCGACGCGAACAATTTGATCACCTTGTAGTTCCAAACTGCCTGGAAGCGAAATTGATAGAACTTTATCCAAGCGTTCAACGGAAAGAGGGAAACGCGAAAAATAATTCGGATCAACAGAGAATTGCGTTTCGCTTACCGCGTCCACCTCGGTGAACAACTCTAAAGAGGGCTGTTTCTTTTTGTCAGAGGCGAAAAAGTCCTCGTTCGCACTGATTCGTATCGGCAGATGTAGGGAATTTTGGGTTTGGTTAAACCAGCTGGCTTGTATCTGTATGACGAAATACGGGTCGTTGCCGTTGGGTCGGTATACCGACCCCCCTTCAACTTGTTCTAAGTGATGACTACTCAGGACGAAACTAGGGTGCGCGTTGGTATTGCTCTGATCCGCTGAGCCCTGATTGTCGTTCGACGCTGCAGAGACGAACGGAACTAGCAAGACAGCGACGATTGAAAAGGCTGAATGCCGTAGGTGATTAATCAAAGTTGTGGTGTTGCGATGCATTGAGCCATTACTAATGATTGAAGTTTGGACTAGGAGTGCGAGAGTCTATGACGCTTAATCAAGCGATAGGCTGTGTACGCCATGACTGTAGCGAATATTGAGCGCGTAATGAAGATCGCCAATGTAATGGTAAATTCAGCCGTTCCAATATGCGCCTTGAAAAAAGTAGGGAAGTGTCCTTTGTCCATCAAACCAGTGTGCAGCGGTGCA
>CAZOIG010000266.1:0-2416 GCA_964579235.1 uncultured Gammaproteobacteria bacterium | reverse complement strand
CCAGCAATATAAAGACGGCAATGAAAAAGTCATCGGGTATTTAGTTGGTCAAGTGATGCAAAAGTCACAAGGCAAGGCAAACCCGCAGATGGCCAATGAAATGCTCCGCAAGAAGCTAAAGAATTGACGCCACTTTTCAGTTAAACATTCAAACTCATGTCACTGAATAAACGAACTGCCTTTTGGCGATTGCAATGAACAACAAACCAAACCTGCTTGAATTATTGGACGCCAGTCAAAAACTGGGTGATGGTCACTACGGCTACGTTATTACGGACAACTGGATGCAAGGACGCACAACCTATGGTGGCCTATCGGCCTGCCTATGTTTGGATGCGGTATATAAAGAGTATTCCGACTTACCACCTTTGCGGTCCGCACAAATTACCTTCGTAGGCCCTGTGAACGGCGAGGTCAGCGTAAAAATCGAGGTTTTACGTCGAGGAAAATCAGTGGCCAACGTCCACGCTCGCCTAAGTAATGAGCACGGCATTGGTACGGAAGTGGTTTTTACCTTCGGCGCAAGTCGCCAATCAAGGCTAGACGCTGACTACACCGAGCAAGTAAAACTGGTTGCCCCAGAAGACGCCGCGCCCTTTTTTGGACCACACGGTCGTCCAGTATTTACTGAAAACTTTGATTGTCGTTTGGTTGAAGGTGATCGACCGATGAGCGGCAGTTCAAAACACGACATGTTGATGTGGGTTCGCTACAACGAAGACGGAATGTCGACGGGCGAACGCACCAATCCATACTCTAGCCTGTTAGCCATCGCTGATATGCCGCCGCCGGCAGTGCTGCCCATGTTCGAAGAGTTCGCGCCGATCAGCTCGATGACCTGGATGGTCAACTTTTTAGATGAGCCAACGAATTCGGATTCTGATTGGTGGCTGCTCCGCTCGACCGCCGAAAACGCTAAGGATGGTTATTCGAGCCAGAACATGCTGGTGTGGGACGCCAATGGGCGATTGGTTGTTACCGGTCGGCAGAGCGTCGCAGTGTTTTACTAGATGCGCGACCCTTGCATGGCGAGGCTTACAGCATAAACATCAAAAAATAGTGCGCGGCGCTGCCGGCTAACACGAAAATGTGCCAGACCTCATGGCACCAGTCGTACCAATTGTCTAAGACGTAAAACACCACACCGATAGTGTAGAAAATACCGCCAGCGATCAAAAAGTTAAACGCCATGGGTGACATGCCAGCCACGATTGAGTCCATCGCAAACACGCACGACCAGCCCATTGCCAAATAGATAGTCGTAGAAACCGCGTCGTGCACCTTCAGTGGAATGCTCTCCAGCACGCAACCGACTAAGGCCAAGCCCCACACCGCGACCAACAACCAAGTCCCTGTTTCACCGCCGATAGCCAATAGTGCTATCGGTGTGTAAGTGCCTGCAATTAACAGGTAAATCGCGATGTGGTCGAACATTTGGAACAAAGCTTTCACTCGCCCATAGAAGCTGTGATACAGCGTCGACGCCAGAAACAGTAGGAACAAACTTGTTCCATAAATGCTGAACCCAACAATCTTTGCGGGCTCGCCCTCGATTGCAGCAACGGTGATTAAAACCGTCGCACCAATCAAAGCCAGTGCAGCGCCCACTAAGTGCGAAATGCTATTGAAATATTCTCCTCTGTACATTCAAAGAAGATAGCAGACAAATCGTCCAATATTTATGACAAATCTATTAAATAAACGAATTTGCAGTATTCCTATTTCAACTAGTCCATAGCTCGGCGCAATAGTTAGATTTTGCGCTGGTCATGGAATTTTAGAGTGATACAATTCGCCGCACTAGGCCTCGGCACGCTCGCTAATTGAGCGCCGATTCGTCATACAACCAACATTTAGCACTACACACACATTCACCGCCTTGAGCCGGGACGCGTTTACTTAGACTCCAGAGCCAGGCGGCCAAATAAGACCGGACTAAAACATGGCAAATTCCAATAAAGCTGATTGGGCCCAATTTGATTGGGAAGACCCTTTCCACCTACGTCAACAACTCAGTGATGAGGAGTTAATGGTAAGCGATTCGATTCATCGCTTTGCCCAAGACACTCTTGCGCCAAAAGTGACCTCTGCGTTTAGAGATGAGGAATACGACCCAACACTGTTTAAATCTATGGGTGAAATGGGCTTATTCGGCAGTATGCTAGAGGGCTACGGCTGTGCCGGCCTAAGCTATACCGCCTATGGTTTGATGTGCAATCGAATGGAAGCGGTGGACTCTGGTTATCGTTCGATGATGAGCGTACAGTCTTCATTAGTCATGTACCCAATCCATCGGTTTGGCTCGGAAGAACAGCGCGAAAAGTATCTGCCCGGCTTAGCGAGCGGCGAACTGATTGGCTGCTTTGGCCTAACCGAACCTGATCATGGTTCAGACCCGAGCGGCATGGTCACGCGT
>CAZOIG010000265.1:0-3578 GCA_964579235.1 uncultured Gammaproteobacteria bacterium | reverse complement strand
CTACGGAGCCGCCCCCTACATCATCATTCGCAGCGCGCTGAGTTGACTTGAACTTCAGCTCTAGCTGTTCTTCATCACTGCCGACATCCGGTTTGAGTAATCGTTGTGCTACCGCCGCTGCTCGACCAGGTTTAATAGATCCGTCGACAATTTTAAAAAATAATTCTTCAATGCTTTCGACGCCAAGTTTCGCGGTTAAGGCCTCTAAAGACACATCCGTGACGTTCATGCGGTCGAATTCACGCTCAAGTACATTGCGCCCATGACTAATGGTCTCGTCTCGGTTTTCATGTCTAAACCAATGTTGAATACCCGAGCGCGCCCGACGGCTCTGCACATAACCCTTGTTTGGATCTAACCAATCCAAACTTGGGCCACCGGTTTTCGCCGTAATGATATTAACCTGCTGACCATTTCTGAGTTTGGTGGTCAGCGGCACCATCTTGCCATTCACCTTTGCACCTCGGCAGCGGTGTCCAACTTCAGTATGAATCGCGTAAGCAAAATCAATCGGCGTCGAACCTGCGCCTAAATCCACGACCTGCCCTTTAGGGCTGAACACATAAACGCGGTCTTCAAATACTTCGTCTTTAACGCGATCGACAAAGTCACTGGCATCAGCCACCTCGTCTTTCCACTCCAACAATTGGCGCAACCAGAGCACTTTAGCGTTGACTGCTTCATCCGCCTCGCGGCTGCCTTCTTTGTAACGCCAATGCGCAGCAATGCCTAACTCGTTGTATTGGTGCATGTCGTGAGTACGAATTTGCACCTCAACAACTTTGCCGCCTGGCCCGATTACAGCGGTGTGTATGGACCGATAATTGTTCTCTTTAGGGGTCGCTATATAATCATCAAACTCACCGGCGATGTATTTCCATTGAGTATGAATTAGACCTAATGCGGCATAACACTCTTGGACTGAATCAACCAATATCCGCACCGCTCGAACGTCAAACAATTGTTCGAATTCTAGGTCTTTCTTACGCATCTTATTCCAGATGCTGAAGATGTGTTTCACCCTTCCCTGCACCTGAGCGTTAATGTTGTGCTCGCTCAGCTGGTCTTGCAAGTGATTGATGAAATCATCTATGAATGACTGTCTATCGACTCTACGTTCTGCTAATTTTTTTGCAATGCTGGTGTAAATTTCGGGCTCGATGTAGCGAAAAGCTAAGTCTTCAAGCTCCCACTTGATCTGCCAAACACCTAAGCGATTAGCAAGGGGCGAAAAAATTTCTAAGGTTTCACTGGCGACACGCCGTTGTTTGGCTTCGCCCACCGCACCGAGGGTGCGCATATTGTGTAAACGGTCACAGAGCTTGATCAAAACAACACGCACGTCGTCGACCATAGCCAACATCATTTTACGCAGGCTTTCGGCTTTAGCGTTTTGGGTGCGTTTTTGTTGGGCTTCATCTGAGAACTCTTGGATGACCTCCATTTTGGTGACGCCATCAACTAACTGCGCCACACTCTGCCCAAACTCTTTCACCAAATCATCTAAAGTGACGTCGGTGTCTTCGACTGTGTCGTGAAGTAATGCGGCAATCACGCCGTCTGCATCAAGACCCAGCTCGTGTACAATCGCGGCAACTGCAAATGTGTGGTTTACGTAAGCCTCGCCAGATCGGCGAAGTTGACCCTCATGCGCGTCAATCGCGTAATAGGCCGCACGCTCAATGCGTTCGATCTCCTCGGCCGAACGGCCAACACTGATTTGTTCCATCCACGCGTCAACGTTGCTGGCTGGCAGCTCCATTTCGGAGATCGATTTAACTGACGCGAGTACCATGTGTTTAGGTTTTAGTGTGTACTGGGCCCAACACCCAAGTTGTTGATTTGTAAAAGAATCATGTCCTACATGCACCCGACGGCCGAGCGGACTGACTGATTTCTTTCACAAATATTAATTAACACTTATATAAGTATAGTTTTACGCTCCTAACCCATGTTTTTCAAGCACTTATCCAACTTTTTGAACCTTTGAAAGGGTCATAAAATAGTGCTTACCATCGCTAGGCAGACTCATCACTTAAATCAATCAGACTCGACATCATGCTGGCTTTGTCTAAAAGTTCTTGGTATTCAGCACCCACCTCAGAATCCAGTACCAGCCCACCACCCGCTGAAAATCGCACAACACCATCTTTGTGTACCATGGTGCGGATCGCAATATTGGTCTCGAGATTACCGTCTAAGCCCAAGTAGGTAATTGAGCCACAGTAAACTCCCCTACGAGTGGGCTCGAGCTCTTCGATAATTTCCATAGCGCGTATCTTGGGTGCGCCAGTGATCGATCCGCCTGGGAAGCAGGCTTTTAAAAGGTCCAGCGCGTGCAGCTTAACCTGCAAAGTACCCACCACCGTAGAGATTAAGTGATGCACATTGGCAAAGCTGTGTAGGGAAAATAATTTGGGCACTTTCACACTGCCCAGTTCGCAACAACGGCTGAGGTCATTGCGCATTAAATCCACTATCATGAGGTTCTCTGCCCGATCCTTTGTGCTGTTAATCAAACTATCCGCGGCCTGCCGATCCTTATATTTGGATCGATAATCGCGCGGCCGAGTGCCCTTAATCGGGCTGGTGACAACTGCCCGCTCTCGACATTGAATGAAACTTTCAGGCGAATTTGAGAGCACTTGCGCAAATGGCAGATTCAAAAAAGCCCCGTAAGGCGCAGGGCTACTGCGACGTAGTTTTAAATAACTAGACCAAGCATCGCCGTGCACATGGGTTGAAAAGCGCTTGGTTAGATTAACCTGATAACAATCACCCGCTCGGATATAGGCTTGCACTTGCTCAAAGCGCTCTGCGTAGTCAGCAAAACTCATACCCGAGTTGATCTGCTGGCTAGACCATGAAGGCTGGCTCGGTTCGACTTGTCGATGCTTACCCTGTGATACCGTGAGCACCTGCTCAATGCGAGTCCCCCAATCACTGGCGAGTTGCTCTGCGTTGGGGTAGTCCTCGCAGTAAATCAGCCTCGTCTCTCTTTTCGTATGATCCACCGTCACAATAGTGGGATAGAGCCCCATCGCGATGTCTGGGATCTGCTCTTCGTCGACACTCAGCTCGGGTATATTCTCTAGAGATCGGGCGTAGTCGTAGGCAAAGTAGCCTAATAAGCCGGGCTTATAGGCAAGCTGGTCGTCTTCGTCTGCTGCGTAATCCTCTAACTCAGCTAAGAGCTGGCGTAATACGGCGAGTGGCTCTTCATCTAGGCCAGCTGAAGGCTCTTTACCTATTCTGGCTAAAGGCTCTTTACTTATTCTGGCTGAAGGCTCTCTACTTGTTCTGGCTGAAGGCTCACCAAGCCGATCATTGCTGATGATCTGCTCTGCGCGTTTTACGAGCGTCTTGCCGCACTCGTAGACTAAGGTTGCGCTGGGCGCACAGGCCAAGACATCAAAGCCAGCGTGCTTGCGTTTTAGTTCTTGATTGGCTGCGGTCACTCCAGAATCGAGAAAGATCGACCACGCTTGATCGGCGACCAATGCGAACAACGCTTCGGAATCAACATAGGCGTACTTTTTGGATACTAATCGCATGATCGCAAGCTTCTATTCGGTTGA
>CAZOIG010000264.1:0-3084 GCA_964579235.1 uncultured Gammaproteobacteria bacterium | reverse complement strand
ATGTCGACGTTCTACCAATGCGGAGAAGCCTACCGACTCGATCCTTACACCTTAGAGCAGCACGGTGTCGAAAGCTGGACTCCCTTAGACGGCGTTTCGGCGCATACTAAAGTCGATGAATCGACCGGCGAGCTGTTGTTTTTTAATTATTCAAAGCACGCGCCCTATATGCATTACGGTGTGGTGGGTGCTGATAATAAGCTGAAACACTACACGCCCATTCCGCTTTCAGGACCGCGATTACCGCACGATATGGCGTTCTCTGAGAATTACTCGATTCTTAATGATATGCCTTTGTTTTGGGATCCTGAGCTACTCAAAAAGAATCTGCATGCGGTGAATTTTCACCCCGACATGCCGACCCGCTTTGCCGTGATCCCGCGTTATGGGTCAGCAGAAGATATTCGTTGGTTTGAAGCCGAGCCGACCTATGTGCTGCATTGGCTAAACGCCTACGAGGAGGGCGATGAGCTTATCTTGGACGGCTATTTTCAAGAACAACCTATGCCGCCTTCGTTTCCTGATGCGCCGTCTGGCTATGCCAGAATGATGGCGTATTTAGATCAACATCTAATGTTGCCCAAGTTGCACCGTTGGCGCTTTAACTTGAAAACCGGCAAAACCACGGAAGAACGCTTGGATGATCGGATTTTAGAATTTGGCATGATCAACCAACGCTATGCGGGTAAGAAGTATCGCTATGCGTACAGCGCCATTCCTGAACCGGGTTGGTTTTTGTTTAAAGGTTTTGTAAAGCACGATCTGGATACAGGTGAGAGCGCCTCCTATGAGCTTGGCGAAAAGCGTTTTGCCAGCGAAGCGCCGTTTGCGCCACGCATCAATGCGCAAAGCGAAGACGACGGCTATTTGGTGAGTTTTGTAAACGATCTGAATGACAATAGCTCCGAATGCATCTTGATCGATGCCCAGAACATTGAGGCAGGCCCGGTGTGTCGCATAAAGTTGCCGGAAATGATTTGTGCAGGCACTCACTCGGTTTGGGCTAATGGTGACACTATTCGCGATGCACAACAGGTTTGAGTAGAGCCCGACGTACAGCTCAACCACTTTTTTGACTAAACGACCAACTTTGAGCCAACACCTATGATCCCAGCGTCAGAACAACAGCGCACCGAATACCGTAAGACCGGACATTGGGGGGATACGACGCTAGCTGAGATGTTTAGAGCCAATGTGCTCAAACATCCTGATAGAGAAGCTGTAGTTGACCCTAGCAACCGTTCGGCTTTTTGTTTTGGCGATCCTCAACGGCTGAGTTATCAAGCGCTCAGTTCAGAAGTAGACCGCATCGCGGCGGCCTTGTCTGAGCAAGGGGTTGTCAAAGACGACATCGTTTTTGTGCAACTCCCCAATGTGGTTGAGCTGCTCGCCATGTATTTTGCTTGCGCTGAGGTTGGCGCAATCATTAGCCCTATACCGGTGGTGTATCGCGAGCATGAATTAGCCTCTTTGTTGCAGTCGGCAAAACCCAAGGCCTATGTGTTTACGCATTTCGAGGGTGGCGCAGACTATTTGGGAATGGCTCAAAAGGTGTTTTCTGAAGACACCATACTAATGGCCTTTGGAGAGTTTGATGAACCCAAGCTGTTCAATCTATCAACCCATCGGGCTGCCCAACCCGCACTAAGAGCGGATGTGAACGCCGATGATGTATTCACCTTGTGTTGGACCTCCGGTACAACTGGCGTGCCTAAAGGTGTGCCTCGCAGTCATAACCATTGGTCGGCGATAGCGCCGATTACCCGCTATGCCGCCAACATTCAAGATGGCGACGTCTTGCTGAATCCTTTTCCAATGGTGAATATGGGGGCGATAGGTGGTGTGATTATGTCGTGGTTACAATCCGCTGGCACTGTCGTATTACACCAGCCGTTTGATTTGGGTGTATTCATGCAGCAGATTGCTCAAGAGCAACCGCAGTTTACGCTCGCGCCGCCCGCGATCTTAAATATGTTGTTGGCTGACCCTAAATTGGCCCAGCACTTTGAGAATACGTCGTTGCGCAGCATTGCGTCGGGTTCTGCGCCTTTGGCGCCCAGTATGATTAAGGGTTTTGCTGATCGTTTTGGAATCGATATTGTTAATATGTTCGGCTCCAACGAAGGTATGTCAGTGGCCTGCAGCGCCAGACACGTTGAGGACCCTGAGCTTCGCGCATCGTTTTTTCCGGCCGAATCACATTACCCCACACTATTCGACCCACAGAATGGGGTAGAGCAAGGGTCCCACATTGCGTTACGAATTGTGGATGTTGAGACTCGTCAGGTGATCGAGTCTGATGGGCAAAGTGGTGAAGTTGAAATTAAGGGGCCCACGGTATTTGAGGGTTATTACTTTGATGACCAAGCCAGTGCTAAGGCATCTAAACTGGATGCTTTCACTGCCGATGGCTACTTTAAAACGGGCGATTTGTTTGAATACGCTCACCAGCAAACTCAACTCAAGTTTGTTGGCCGCTGTAAAGATTTGATCATTCGTGGTGGCGTAAACATCGCGCCTGAAGAGCTGGATCAACTCTTGAGCGGTCACCCAGATATAGCCGAAGTTTGCTCATTTGGCGTGCCAGATCAAGTGCTGGGCGAGCGCATCGGTGTGGCCATACTCTTGCGCGAGAATGCTGATTTAGAAAAATCCGGTTTGGCGACGTTCTTGAGCGATTTGGGTGTGGCAAAACAAAAGTGGCCAGAGCATGTGGTGTATCCCGCTGGGCCCTTGCCAAGAAATGCAATGAACAAGGTCTTGCGCCACGAAGTGCGTGAAACTGCATTAAAACAACTCAACTCGACCAAGACAGAGGCAAGTGATGGCTGATCAGTCTGTTTATATTCTGGGAGGCATGCAAACTGATTTTGCAGACAATGTTGCGCGCAGCCAAAAAGACATTTTTGATCTATTTAAGCAGGCAACAGAGGGTGCGTTGTCGGCAACCAAGCTTGAAGCGAATGAAATTGAAACGGCGCACATCGGAAATTTTGTAGGGGAGTTATTTGCAGGGCAAGGGCAGCTAGGTGGCTTTCTTGGTCATGTGCACCCAGATTTGGCTGGTGTCCCAGCAGCACGCCA
>CAZOIG010000263.1:0-2545 GCA_964579235.1 uncultured Gammaproteobacteria bacterium | reverse complement strand
TTATACCTAGGGTATCAACCGGTTCGCCGTTAACAATCACCAAGCCTTGCTCGATCAAACGATCAGCCTCACGACGTGAGCACAGGCCGCGTTGCGACATCAACTTAGATAGTCTAATGAGCTCGGTCATAGGAAGAATTTGTGGTACTGCTCGCGAGGCTAGTCAGTTCGCTACAGCGTTAACATTTACTTTGCTAGAGACTGCGCCAAGCCAATGTAATTCGCTGGCGTCATAGCTTTAAGCTCTGCCTTTATGTCATCGTTCAACTCAAGGGTATCGATAAATACCGCAAGGCTCGCTTGATTAATACCGTCTTGACCGCGCGTTAATGCTTTTAGCTTTTCATACGGTTCAGGAATACCATAACGGCGCATTACCGTTTGAATTGCCTCACCCAACACGGCCCAATTGTTATCAAGGTCAGCTTGAATAGCGTCCTTGTTGACTTCTAACTTGCCAATGCCTTTAAGTACCGAAGTACAGGCCAACAAGGTGTAGCCGAAGCCAACGCCCATGTTTCGCAGAACAGTTGAATCAGTTAAATCGCGCTGCCAACGACTGATCGGTAACTTGTTGGCCAAGTGGTCTAGCACGGCATTGGCGAGACCTAAATTACCCTCAGAGTTCTCAAAATCGATGGGGTTAACCTTATGCGGCATGGTGGATGAACCCACTTCGCCAGCTATCGTACGTTGCTTAAAAAAGCCGATGCTGATGTAGGACCATATATCGCGATTAAAATCGATGATGATGGTGTTCAAGCGCATGAGGTTTTGAAACATCTCTGCCATGTAATCGTGCGGCTCGATTTGTGTCGTGTGAGCGTTCCATTGCAGCCCAAGTCCTTCGACAAAGTGTTTTGATAGTTCTGGCCAATCAACATCAGGATAAGCAGCGACATGCGCGTTATAGTTCCCCGTTGCGCCGTTGATTTTACCAAGCACGGAGGTGGCGCGAAGTTGCTCCAATTGACGCGCAATACGGACAACCACATTACGCATCTCTTTGCCTAGAGTTGTGGGCGACGCGGGTTGTCCATGGGTTCTAGCCAGCATTGACGTATCCGCATGCTGCACTGCTATCTTCTCAATCGCGCTTGAGACCTGCTCAAAGGCTGGGAGCATAACGTCTTTCAAACCGTCGTTTAGCATCAAGGCATGCGACAAGTTATTGATATCTTCTGAGGTACACGCGAAATGAAAAAACTCGCTGACCGCAGCCACTTCAGGCAAGTCGGCAGACTTATCCTTCAAAAAGTATTCAACCGCTTTAACGTCGTGATTCGTAGTGCGCTCAATCGCTTTTACTGCTTCAGCATCTTCCAGCGAAAAATTTTCGATGATCGCATTCAGCGCTGCGTTAGTCTCATCTGAGAAGCTAGGCACTTCTGGAATACCTGGGTGCGCAGACAATGCCTGCAACCAACGAATTTCAACCAGAGAGCGATATTTGATAAGTGCGTATTCGCTAAAATGAGAGCGCAATTGCGCTACCTTGCTGCCATAACGACCATCAAGTGGCGTGAGTGCAGTAGTGGCCGATAGAGGTAAGTCAGACATGATATTTCTAATTCGAATGTAAAGTGGAATGGGATTAGTTTTGCGAGTTTCGCAGGCGCAAGATGGTAACATATCCCGAAAGCCACACCGATGCTCTGAGCTAAGAAAGCTCAGCACTTTTAGAGAACTCATGTCTGTTAATTGGAGCCAATACACACTTGCTGAATTGCGTGAGCGCCACACCACCGTGTTTCGCGAAGGTGGTGGGTCGCGACCTGACGTCTTCTTAATCGAAATAGACGGTGAAAAAGCCGTTCTAAAGGATCAGAACGCGGCTGACCGCTTCTTCGCTCTGTTTATTGGCCCGCTGCTCAATTGGCGAGAAACAGCGGCTCTAAAGCGTCTAGAGGACAATCAGGCGATACCTAAGTTGCTGGCCAAACCTTGCTCCAGGTCCTTTTTAATGACACACCATGAGTCGCAACAAATCACTAAGGCAGATGCCAGCAAGATTAACTGGCCGAGCTTTTTTGAAAAGCTTGAAACCAGCGTTCAGCAAATGCACTCACAAGGCATCGCTCACAATGACTTGCGCAACCCGACCAATACCTTAATCACGCCGCAAGGCGAACCAATCTTGGTGGATCTAGTTGCGTATTTCTCTAAGGGTGCGCGCTGGAACTTTATTAAGAACTGGCTATTTTTCAAATTTTGCCAAGTTGATGCTTCCGCAATCACCAAGCTGAAGTCTCGCTTTGCGCCTGAACTGGTTCAAGAGAATGATATTCAAGCGGAGCAAATCGCCGGCCAAGCGGGTATGGCTGCGCGTGGTTTCGGTCAATGGATCAGACGGATTTCAAAGCGTTTGCTGACCAACGAATCAGAACGGAACAAGTAAAAGACGCGTCCGCCACATCACATGAGAGCTTAGATAAACCTCTGAGTGATACAAAAAAGAGTTGGATAGAACTTAAGCGATCCACCAAAGGACGAGTCTGTCCCAAAGGTAGTGGTCCGCCAGCATGACCGCGAACAGGTACATCAG
>CAZOIG010000262.1:0-6606 GCA_964579235.1 uncultured Gammaproteobacteria bacterium | reverse complement strand
CATGTGTTATTCGAACCGCGGAGTCGGTTTTATTAACGTGCTGCCCGCCCGCGCCACTGGCACGATAGGTATCAACGCGTAAATCAGCTGGATTGATCTCGATGTCCACATTGTCATTGATTTCTGGATATGCGAACACTGAGGCAAAGGAGGTATGCCGACGGTTGCCCGAATCAAACGGCGATTTACGGACTAAGCGATGCACGCCAGTTTCAGTACGAAGAAAACCGAAGGCGTAATCGCCAGAGACTTTAACGGTAGAACTCTTAATGCCCGCCACATCGCCCTCGCTGAGCTCGACTATTTCCGCCTTAAAGCCCTGCGCTTCAGCCCAGCGTAAATACATCCTGAGCATCATGTTCGCCCAATCTTGCGCTTCAGTACCACCCGAGCCCGACTGAATATCGATGAAAGCGTTGTTCTCGTCCATATCGCCCGAAAACATTCGCTGAAACTCAAGTTTTGCGAGCTCTGCCTCAAGCTCGTCTAGGTCTTTAAGCACCTCGTCAGCAAGGCTTTGATCCGACTCGCTAAGCGCTAATTCCAACATCTCTTGAGAGTCACTGACAACGTTTGTAACCTTCGCTAAGGTGCCTACTAGAGCATCTAGGCGAGCGCGTTCTTTACCAAGCTGTTGGGCTTGCTCAGGGTCATCCCAAATTGTTGGATATTCAAGTAAACCGAGAATTTCTTCTAGACGTTCCGACTTAGTGTCGAAGTCAAAGATACCCCCTAAGGAGATCTCCACGCTGGAGAAGATCCTTACATCGTTCGAAAAGTGGGTTAAGTTCCATAGTTCTGGTGCGCGAAATAGTGGCAGCTGTTTACTAAAATAGCAGTGAAGATTTCCGCGCAACAATAACGCAAGGCGAGCCGAATTAACAGAATAAAGCGGCGCTCAAACGATGAGAAAGCTCGCTAAAACGCCTACAACTTACAAAACAGCCTGAATGCTGCCTAAGGACCTCAGCCAAGGTCCGTGTTGGCGCAATTCCTGTGGCAGCTTGCTTAATGCTTGAGTCGCTTCAGATTTGCTCGCGTAAGCCCCTAAAACCAATTTATAAAAGTGTTGCGAATCACTTTTATCCTGAAAGTACGCAGCCCGGCCGCGCAAATCATGTTGATCGATGAACTCGTAAACCTTGTTCAAATCGTGAAAAGCCAAAAGCTGGATGGTCCACGCTGAACCACTTTGCGCCTTGATCCAATCTGCCCTTCGATAAGCTGTTTTTTGCTCTAGATTTAGCGCCCTACTCGGTGCAGCGGTATCGCGCGTCTCTGCTTGAACGTGGCTCGACTTGTCGAGACCCAACTTTTTAATCGCGGGCTTGAATCCAAGCTCTGCTGCGGCCATCAACAAGTCATTTATTTCCTTACGTTGAGCTGAATCGCGATTAAGACCTTGCCCTTCTAAGCCCGTCGCTAAATGGTAGTAAGCCGGTGCATAACCGTTACGCCCTGAGAGTCGAAACCAGTTGTTTGCTTTTGCAACACTGGCGGCTTCAACCTTACTTTGTTCGTGCAACAAGCCCAAATTAAACATCGCTCGCGCGTGGTTCTTGCTCGCAGCCTTTACCCACAGTTGTTGCGCTCGATGATAGTCCTTTGCAAGATAGGCTTGAAGCCCAGATTTGAAATCGGCTTCCTTATCCAGCTCGCCCTGCTCAACTCTGGGCAGTGAATAGGCCTGAGTGTTCTCGGCAATGCCTAGCATGAGTAAACTGGTGCACAGCACTAATCCAGAAAACAACAATGGTTTGAGCTTCGCTAGTCGAGAAGCGTTGGCGGTCAAAACGATCATCAAAGCCTAATTAGAGCCGCGCGACACGGGCTCAAAGTTGTTAGAGAAAATAACTTAGAGAATTATGAGCTTGCTCTAGAGAGCGTCGTCACCTGTCTCACCCGTTCGGATTCGAATAACTTGATCAAGATTGGTTACAAAAATCTTACCGTCACCAACCTTGTTACCTCTCGCTGACTCGATAATCACATCAACCACCTGATCGAACACATCATCGCTGACGGCCACTTCAATCTTAGTCTTAGGAATGAAATCGATCGCGTATTCAGCTCCGCGATAAATTTCGGTATGCCCCTTTTGTCGACCGAAACCTTTAACCTCTGAAACGGTCATACCCATTATGCCTATTTCAGAGAGCGCATCTTTAACGTCGTCGAGCTTGAATGGCCGAATTATCGCGGTTATTAACTTCATTTTCTTCTCCTTAGACTAATTGCCGCCGTTGATGAGCAGCATCAATGTTTCGAACGTTTTCGGGTCGGTCAGTTCTGCAATACCCAAAGTTGCTATGCAATACCCAAACGCGCTTTGGCGGCCTGATACTCGGCGACCATTTTATCTACACTGCCTTGGATAGTTTGAATTTCGTCTACTGCACCAATCCCTTGGCCACAACCCCAGATGTCTTTCCACGCCTTTGCGTCGTTATTGTCTTCAGCGAAACTTAACATATTGTTTGGGTCCGCCTCGGGTAAATCATTAGGGTTTAAGCCAGCTTTTTCAATACTTGGCTTGAGGTAATTGCCGTGCACTCCGCTGAAGTAATTGGAGTAAACGCGATCGTCTGCATCGCTGTCCACTACCTTTTGCTTATACGCTTGATCAGCGTTGGCTTCTTCCGTCGCAATAAATGCAGAACCAATATAGCCAAAATCTGCGCCCATCGCTTGCGCCGCCAATACTGAGCTACCTGACGCAATACAGCCAGACAAAGCGATAGGCCCATCGAACCATTCGCGTGTTTCTTGTACTAAAGCGAACGGGCTCTGCTGACCCGCATGCCCACCGGCTCCCGCCGCTACCGTAATCAGACCATCAGCACCCTTTTCAATCGCTTTGTGGGCAAACTTTTGATTAATCACATCATGGAAAACTATACCGCCGTAGGAATGCGCAGCATCATTCACTTCTGGCATCGCACCAAGTGATGTGATCGTTACCGGCACTTTGTACTTTACGCACAATTCCAGATCTTGTTGCAGGCGAGTATTCGTCTTGAACACAATCTGGTTAACCGCGAACGGGGCTGCTGGATTGTCTGGGTTCGCCTGGTTGTGACGATCAAGCTCTTCGGTGATTTCTTTAAGCCAAGCTTCTAAAGTTCCTTCACCTCTGGCGTTGAGGGCCGGAAATGACCCAACAATGCCTGCCTTGCATTGAGCAATCACCATCTTTGGGTTTGAGATGATAAACATTGGAGCCGCAATAACCGGCAAACGTAGGGTTTTGAGTTGATCTAATACATTCATAATTCAGTCTGCTTTTTTTGTAGAGTTTTCTATTCAGCTAATTGACGATGCGCGCAGCTTTGGCGCCTATGTACCGACAATACAAGATGATCTTTTCTGGGTTCAGCCCAGTAGTCTAAGCCGAATCGCGATAGTGTACAGAAGTTATCGTCAACATGGCCGCATGAACCGCTTTATTTGCGGCTAAAACATCACCAGATTTTAGGTTTTCAGCCGCCCCCATCAAGTCTGAAGTCGCGCCGCCTACTTCTTGTACTAACAAGAGTCCCGCGCAGATGTCCCAAGGCTTTAAGCCCGCTTCCCAATAACCGTCATACCGCCCTGCTGCCACATAGGCCAAATCAAGCGCGGCTGAGCCCAAGCGTCGAATGCCACTAGTATTGTTATGAAGCAGTTCATTCATGGTGTTTGAGAAGCTCTCGAGCCGCTCTAGGTACGTTCCACTAAACGGCACGCCCGTGGCCAGTAGACAACCATGCAGAGATGTTTTTTTAGCTGGTTCGATAGGTGCGCCATTAAGGTAAGCACCCTGCCCTCTGGCAGCGGTATAGAGCTCAGCCTTAACGGGGTCAAGCACCACACCGACAATGATTTGCCTCTCATAGACCAAACCGATCGACACACAATAATGAGGAATCGCCCGTAAAAAGTTGGTCGTGCCGTCTAGAGGGTCGATATACCAAGTGTAATCTGACTCGAAAAGACCGTCCGCGCCATACTCTTCGCCCACTATTTCGTGCTCAGGAAACGCGGCGTGGAGCACGCTCTTAATCGCCGATTCAGAATTTCGGTCAACCTCAGAAACAAAATCATTGAGAGACTTTTCTTCCACCTTAAGCGTATTCAGCTTTCCTGAGTTGGCGTTAATTACTTCGCCGCCAGCCCGCGCCGCCCGCACAGCAACGTCGAGTAAATCTTCTAATGTCGGTTGATTCATATAGGTGTCACTGAAAAGTTATGGGTTCAAAAACAGAACGGGTTTAGCATCTCTAGCAAATCGACTCGACTCATCAGGGCAATAAAAAAGCTAAGTGCATAATCTAACCATGCACTTAGCTCTCTCTACTCAATTGCCGCTAAGCCTAACTGCAGCCTAACTGCGACTTGAGTGAGCGTTAAAATTTTCGCCCAAAATTTGTCGCTGGGCTGTTTTTTAAGACCGCTTAAGCAACCTCAGAAGTCGTCGAACGTTTTGCATCATGCGAAATAAATCCGTCTAAACCGTGTGGGATTATTCGGCCGATGTGCCCAACAACGTGTTGGATATTTTGATCACCCTCGTTCAGCAACCAACCTTGCACAACTCCGATAATGCCTCCGGCGTAGAAATCAGAGATCACATCGAGTTCCTCTGAATCAAAGTTGTAGTTAAATTGGAACAAAATTCGTTCCTCGATTAAACGAGCGATTAACTTTTTCAACAAGGAGAGCGCTTGAATCCCTGCCTTGCCCGTGAATGCAGCACGCATTAGCGCTCTGTCTTTATCGCATTCTTCTAGCAAGCTTCGCACACAAAACTCGACGAATTCTTCGCGACCAACCGAGTTACTTTGAATCAGCGAGTCAAGCTTTTGCCAGCTTTTGTCGAACAATACCTCGATACGACTCAACAGGATTGATTGCTTACTGTCAAAGTTTGAGTAAAAAGTTTGCCGACTAACGCCTGCCGACTTGGTTAATTCGCCAATAGTAATCTCATCAATCGTTTGTTGTTCTAAGTGTTTTGCTAATGCGAGTTGCAGCTTTTCTTGGCTACGGCGTTTTCGTAAATCCATTATATTCTCCTTATGTCTGGGTAATTGTTTTACAGCGCACCCAAAAGCGCAATGCTGTCGCTCACCGCCATCTCATCATCAAGACTGGGCACACCCCCTGCTACACTCTCAAAGAGAGCGGCGAGCCAGTGGAGCCAAGTGCTAAAACGAGACAGTTTCAGACAGACCCACGATGACCCTGCAGAGTTTGTAAGCACCTCAAAGGCGTCTACAAAATTGCGATCAGTTTATTGATAAAACAGATGTAACGGGTTAACGCCCCGCTAGCGATACGACATAGATTTTCGTATAGTCGCAAGACCATACGCCCCCGACACACGCATTAGACAACAATCTGGACAAATGTTGAACCTATGTCTAACAGCATGTCACATTAATTAACATATCTGAAAACTGGAATATTTCTAGTCGTTTCCTTCCATTTCCTAATAATTTTTTTAAGAAACTCAATTTTCTAAGCTATGCGTTCTGTAAGAAACTTCAGTCTAATTTGCGTGATCTTCCTAATAAGTGCTTGTCAAACTCGCATTGGTGGATCCGACTGGCCAACCAACATACCGCCACAAGCCTACTTTATTGAGAGCGGTACTCAACTCATTGGTGCATCAACGCCAGACTTCGAACGAAAATTGAGCGCCTATCTCACATGGATCAAGCGGTTCTATTTGGGCTCGATAATTTACCCTCTTGGCTGGAATGAGATGAGCGAGTCAGTCGTTGATAGCCTCGACGACGTTGAGGAAAAAGAAGACATAGCGGATCGCTTGTTCGAGTTGGGTAAGCTGATTTCAGCCGAGTGGGCGCAAGAAAACAAGGATCGAAGAATCACATCCACTAATGTCGCGGCCTGGGGCAATGCCCTGCGTACGGCGGTTGAGGTCAACGAGCAAGACGAGTTTGTAACGCGCGTTGAGCGGGACGTACAAGATTTACTTGCAGGCAAGCTAGACCCAAAAGAGGTCACCCGCGAACGCTACTACGCACCACCGAGCTATGACGATTTTTAGTGTCCCATAGCGACCTATCGCAGGGCTTGACGTGATAACGAGACTTGGGGATTTCATGGAAAGCGAGGGAATTCAGGTCTAGCAATTACCGCCAGATATAAGTAATCTAAAGGCATAACAATAGCGCTAGGTTGTTAAGCGCAATATGAGCCTGATTAGATGTCAAATTCTCCTCAAAACGTTTTTGTATGCGCAAAAACAGTAGTGTCAGCAGCGGTCTCACAACTACGGCTGCCAGTACACCATGCCACAGTAAATCCCAAGTTAGGACTTGCTCGACTGACTAGGTTGGCTCAATTGTCAGCTGTAGCCTTCTCTCTGTCGTTCGCGCCACTCGCGGCGCAGTCTGCAAAACCCCTTGATCAAGCAGTGGTAGACAATGCTGTTGCAACGGATACCACGGCAGACGAAGCGACGGGCGGCGAAGCCGTTGATAAAGACAATGTCCTGAGCCTTGAGTCACTCGAGAGTGAATCAGACGACCAACAGTGTGAAGGTCATACTGAAGAAATGCAGAGAATCGATCTGCTGCGGCGCGGAACCCATTCCAGACT
>CAZOIG010000261.1:0-3124 GCA_964579235.1 uncultured Gammaproteobacteria bacterium | reverse complement strand
TCGAGCAGTGGCATTTCAATGACATTGCGTTCCCACGCAATGAAGATGGCGGTGAATAAAAAGCCAACCAGTATTTGGATTAGATATTTATGCTTCATGGTGAGGGCATCTGTTGCAATGGTACGACTATACCTGCAAAACTAGCTGTATTGAAAATACATGTATCGCCCACGGGGCCCATTGGCTTTCACGCGATGATGCGTACTGAACGCCGTTTGTAAGTAAATTTGAACAGCTTGTCTTACAAGGTCGACGCAAACCGGCGTCGGTGTTGATGTGGTGTCGGTGATAGGATATAAGTATTCGATGCAAGCAAATCTAGCCATAGCCTGCTCGACAACGATGTTTAAGTTAAGGCGTAAGTTAAAACTAAAATGACCAGCACTATCAACAATATGCGGATCCATTTTTATGGGGTTCAGGGCAGTGGTGCAGTCTTTCCACGCAAGCCTGAAAGGGAGATTATTCGACAACACGCTGATTCAGCTTTGTTGAAAAAGTTGTTTGCCCATCTGTCAGAACGTGCTTCAAAGGGAGAGCTCGATCTCAGTTCGTTTGTGGCGAAAAACTGGAGTGAAGAGTCTTTGCATGAGCTGCGCGACCACTTGGACGTGCCCGAGCCAACTGTATATGGCGGTTGGACGACTTGCTTTCGCATAGAAACCAGTGACGGTTTCGATATTGTAATTGACTGCGGTAGCGGGTTCCGACAGTGCGTACAAGACTTAGAGAAAAAATGGGGTGAGAAAAAATGCGACGATAGCCCTAAGCGAACTCTCTACGTGTTGGGCACACACGCGCATTTTGACCACACCGAAGGCTTTGATCAATCTGGCATTTGTTTTGACCCGCGCAACCATGTGCACGTACTGGCTAACCGATCATATTTGATGGCCATGGATCGCGATCTGGGTATTTTTTCTGAGCAAGCCAATAGAAAAGACGAGGGACGTGCTACGCCTTTAGCGTACGACATGATGCCGGCGAGCTTTGAGGCGACTGAAATTAAACAGCCTCATGACGCACCTGAGCCGAACGATTTACTCGCCGATCACTACCAAGACGTCGGCGAGCCTTTTCATATCGGTAAAACTTCCATTCAAGCGTTCAGTGTTTTTCACCCTGACCCATGTTTAGGATACAAAATAGAGCACAATGGAAAAGTGTTTGTGTTTTGTACTGATCACGAGCTGCGCCGCGGCGCCGACGCGAACTTTCCTTTACAACAAGAAAGTATGGCGGCCGAAGCTGATTTGATTGCCCACAGCATGAACGCTGACGTACTTTATCGAGATGGTCAGTTCCTTCGTGACGAATACGACGCCGTAAAGCCACTGGGTGGGTCGCAAGGCGTGCCCAGAAAAGACTGGGGACACAGCTGCATTGAAGACGTCGTCGAAATGGCCAAAACTGCCAAGGTGAAAAGCACCTACATCGGCCATCATGACCCTAATCGATCATGGCAAGAGCTGGTCGAAATAGATGCGATGCTCGAGCACGAGTCGGAAACCGCCGGTCGCCATTTTGAGATGGCGAAAGCCGAAACGGTGATTGACCTCTGAGCACAAAGCTATTTAGTGGGCCACAGAGGTCTATGTAGATTTACATTTCTTTGAGCTGAATCGGTCTCAAACCAAGCATCTTGCTTTTAAACTCTTGTGTGATCGCGGCGGTATCCTGCTCACTTGCAATCACTCTTGGCGTTATCAGAACAACCAGCTCGGTGCGCTTTGCGACTGAATTGGTGGTGCTGAACAGCTTACCCAATCCCGGAATGTCTTTGAGTAGCGGTAGGCCCGCATCGCGATTAGAGTTTTGATCGCGAATAAGCCCACCTAGAACAACGCTCTCGCCGTCGCGAATTGAAACTGTGCTGTTTATTTGACGTTGTTGGATCGTCGGTGCGTCAATTTGTGAAGTGATATTATCTATCACGCTGCTCACTTCCTGGCTGATATCCATCGTTACCATGCCGCCAGAATTAACACGCGGCGTAACCGTAAGTAAAATGCCTGTATTGCGGTATTCGATTTCATTTACCGTGGGTGCTTCTGGGGAAATGGTGCTCACAGCTTGTCGCGTCGGAATCGGCACTTCATCGCCTACCAAGATACTGGCGGTTCGGTTATTCAAAACCATCAAAGATGGCGCCGACAGCACTTTGAGTCGTGAATCGTCAGCCAGCCCGTTTAAAGCCGCCCTAACGTCACCCGCGCGCTGCAACACATAGCTAAAGCCCGGTTGGATTGCACCGATCCCGCGCGTACCAAAATCAAGTGTTGATGCTATCCCGGTATTAGATCGTGAGCCTTCTAAGAACCACTCCAAGCCGTACTGCAAGTCGTCGGTGAGAGTTAGTTCCATTATGCTGGCTTCAACTAAAACTTGCAGCGGCGTACTGTCTAGTTCTTGCATCGCATCTCTAACTGCTTTGTAGTAATGCGGACTGCCCGTGACAATTAAGCTGTTAGTGCTTTCGTCGGCAATGACGTTAAAGCGGTCTTGCGTTGGACTTATTCCATTGTCGAGGCTGTCTGCGGCGTTTAAGCTGTTGCTTGATCCACTCCCTTTACGGTTTTCGCGCACCGAATGTTCTGGTGCAAACATTGCTTGCACCAGTTTTGCTAGATCAGTCGCTCGGCCGTTTTGCACTCTATAAATGAAAAATGCTTGGTTGTTGAAGCTGCCTGCTTTATCGAGTCGATCAACCCAGAGCTTAACGGTGTTGACCGCGCTGATATGGTTTGCAATGACCATTACCGAGTTGGTTCTTTCTACCGGCACTATTCGCAAAGCTTGAGCGCTTTGTTCGCCGAGTTCGCGACCTAACACGTCCAGTAGCTCTTGAGTTAACGTCGATGCGCTAGTGTTTTCTACTGGGAACAACCCTACAGAACGACCCTTAAGCCAGTTGATATCAAAGCTTTGAGCTAACTCGCGAACCTGTGCCACGCGTTCGCTTGGGCCGTTCACGGCCAATAGGTTGCCATTTGAAAACGCCGTGGCATTAACGCCATAGTCCACCACCAATTTTGCGAATTCGCTGGCTTCGATGTGTCGCAGTGGAATGATCTCGAGTTGCTGCGAACTCAATTGGGGTTGCGAGCCAGTTGACTTAAATACT
>CAZOIG010000260.1:0-1557 GCA_964579235.1 uncultured Gammaproteobacteria bacterium | reverse complement strand
TCATCCATTGGCGACGGACACGCCATCCGAGTTGACATCATCGGTGAGAGCGTTAAATTGTTGCCGCTCACCTCGAAGCCTCCACGCATTCGATTGCAGCCTACAAATATTGAATAACCTGGCGTATCGCCCTCTTCCAATAACATGTGTGGCTCAGCTCGCGCGAACTCCTCTTTAACGATCTGCGTATCGTAGACTTTTTCGATCAACCAATATGTGTCTATGAGCGTAATCATGCGCCTCTCTTCTGTTAGCTTTCCTTCGCAATCGTATGCAGGCTCGGTTCTTAAAAATTTATCAACCACGAGCATTTGGCGAACATCGCCTTCCATCGGTACACGCATCGCTAAGCGACCCTCAAAAAATACCAACATGGGCTCAGCGGGCTCCGCCACATCAGCCAAATAGTTTTGCTCTAACGCCAAATAGTCTTCTACGGGATCAACTGGGTAAGTCAGCCCAGTTTGGCACAACTCAATATTTGCCGCATCAGCCATGTAGGTCATCATGCCCGACAAGGTTAGACCTTCAAGATCAATGAACGAGAATGCCCCAGAATCTTTAAGTATGCCCGAGTCGTTCACTTGATCGGGATCGAACCAGCTCAGACCACCACTCTCAGTTACTAGCAAGCGCAGCGGCTTTTCGCGACCATGGTCTAGAGTCAGCGTGGCTGTGTGCGCATCGAACGCCCATTTACCCAAACCGTATTCAACCGCCGCGTCGCTCTGACTCGATACTTCGGTTCGAGAGTAATTAAAGGTGTTGTCGGGAAACAGGCTAATAAACCAATCACTATTCGCTTTGTTCGTGTGCTTAACAACACCCAGGTAGGTTGTAGGTTTACTGATAGAAAAAGAGTCGATTACGCTCTTAGCGTCAGGCGAGTCCCCAGCATTCACAAAAGCGGCAATCGAAAAAAGAGCGAAAAGCATCATAGCTTTCCGGAAGTAATGAGTGTTATTCATAAAATTCGGCTACTCCAAAGGTTAGTTCCAACAATAGTATGACTGCAGACGAGTCACTTCAAAGAAAGTGAGCGTTTTTTCACGCCTGTTTACAAACCTGTACATCAGTGATGAGCAGCATCAACACATTCTCTTAATCGTAATCGCTAATCAACACATCACCCACTAGCCGATTGATACGGTGGCCCCTCGTTTTTATATAACTACCTACCAAGAGGAAATTATGACTTCTACTTTTACTTCAGTTAACCGATTAACACGCACTTTGGTTTTTGTTGCCGCGACTCTACTGGCTTTCAACACATTAGCCGGGTACAGCAAAGACAAAAAGAAAGCGTCTAAAGATATTGTTGAAACGGCAATCGCCGCTGGCTCATTTAACACGCTGGCAACCGCGCTTACAGAGGCAGGCCTGGTTGAGACCCTAAAAGGTAAAGGCCCGTTTACGGTTTTCGCGCCGACTGATGAAGCTTTCGCAAAAATACCAGCGGATCAACTTGATGCGATTTTGGCCGACAAAGAGCTACTAACCTCTATTCTTACCTACCACGTTGTGGCCGGCAAAGTTACTGCAGACGCAGTAGTGACA